>NZ_JBQGUZ010000001.1:0-271018 GCF_052078135.1 Acinetobacter lwoffii | reverse complement strand
TTGGATGCCTTTGACTGTACCATCGGCATGATACAGAATTTCAGACGCGGCAAAGCCCGGAAAGATCGACACTTCCAGTTCTTCGGCTTTCTGGCCTAACCAGCGCACCACGTTGCCGAGCGAGATGACATAGTTGCCATCGTTATGCATGGTTTTAGGTACCATCCAGTGTGGTGCTTCCTGTGATTTTTCATCTGACAGCAGGAAGAAGGTTTTATCTTCAGTCACTGGGACATTTAGCGGGGCACCCTGTTCTTTCCAGTCCGGGAACAGCTCGTTCATGGCACGCGGTTCAAGTACCGCACCAGACAGAATATGCGCACCGACTTCGGAGCCTTTTTCTACGACACAAACGGACAAATCGTTTAAGTTGTTTTCAATTGCAAGTTGACGGATTTTGATCGCAGCAGAAAGACCCGCAGGGCCTGCGCCTACGATGACGACGTCAAACTCCATCGATTCACGTTCGATGTGTTCCATGTAGGACTCCTCATATTACTATTCGGTGGCAACCATAACCGGATGGTTGGGTGCTGCCATAAGTGTTCTTGGTTCCTAGACACAAAAATGCTGGTGTCTTTGATAATCTGGGCTAGTATAGTTTTAAAGCCGGTTTTAGCCAATTGGCTGAAACATATTATTTTTCCGTCATTAAGGTCTTCTTTTATGGATAAGCCAGTACCCAGCACAAATCCGACGAAAAAAGTAACTTATCCCGATGATAAAAATTTAATGGATATCGCACAATACTTAAAAGATGCACAGGGCAGTCACAAAAGGTCAATTCCTCCTTTGGAGCAATGGCAGCCAAAGCATTGCGGAGCAATGGATCTGAAGGTTTTAGCCAACGGCGAATGGTGGCACGAAGGTCAATTGATCAAGCGTCAGCCGATGATTGACCTGTTTGCAACGGTGCTCTGGAAAGAAAACGATAAATTCTATCTAAAAACACCGGTAGAAATGATTGAAATCGAAGTTGAAGATGAACCTTTATTTGTCAATCAGGTCGATCAGGTTGAGATCAATGGAGTGACTTATCTGCAACTGGGCACGACCACGCAAGACCTGATTATTGTCGATGCTGAACATCCGATCTTCATGCGTGAATATAAAGGTGAACTACGGCCTTATGTGCATGTGCGTTTTGGGATTAATGCCCTGATTCAGCGTGCGGCATTTTTACATCTGGTCGAGATGGGAGAGCTTGATGAAAATCCAGTAGGCGAAACCGTTTTAAGTTTGAAAAGTGGTGATTTAGACTTGCATTTGAGCACCTGAGGTTTAAGCTTGATCGCTAGAAATTTCAAACAAGCTACCTGCAACGTTATGAGCGCTATTCAACCAATTTGCCAGCTATTAGACCCGATGCCCAATGCCACGGCAGATGCGCCGATTGGTATTTTTGACTCAGGCGTAGGCGGCTTGTCAGTCGCCCTGGAAATTGCCCGCCATTTGCCCAATGAGCGCTTTGTCTATTATGCAGATACTGCGCATGTGCCTTATGGCCCGAGAGATGATCAGGAAATTCGTGCCCTGACGGCTCAGGCGATTGAATGGCTGTATCGTCAAGGTTGTAAAGTTGCGGTGGTGGCGTGTAATACCGCTTCCGCTTTTAGTCTGGATTATTTGCGTGACTATTATGGTGAAAACTTTCCGATTATCGGTTTGGTACCCGCGCTTAAACCGGCAGTCCTGAATAGCCAGTCGAAAACTGTGGCGGTATTGGCCACGCCTGCAACCTTCCGCGGCCAGCTGATTAAAGATGTCATTTCCCGTTTTGCCGAACCGGCTCAAGTCAAAGTCCTGCCTGTGACCAGTCTGGATCTGGTGCCTTTTGTTGAGGCTGGAGAGCAGATGAGTGCAGCCTGTATACAGACATTAAAAGAGATTTTACAACCAGTTGTAGATCAGGGCGCTGATTATTTAGTATTAGGATGTACACATTACCCCTTCCTAAAATCGTCAATTCAGTATATTTTTGGTCAAAAGCTGACATTAATTGACTCAGGATTCGCGGTTGCAAGACAAACGGCCCGAATTTTAATTAAAAATGGGTTATTATTTGAGCGTGAATCTAAAGAAAGCGTGAAAATTGAATTAGTGGTGAGTGGGCAGAATGCTGAACAGCTCCGACCGATTTTGCAGCACCTGATTCCGGCCGATTTAAAATGGCAGGTCAGTAATATGAGTGTAGTCTAAAACTCATTTTTATAATTTAAGAAGAAAGATATTTTGATTTTGGGGTGGCCATATTGGGTAAAGAAGCATGTGATAATGCATTTTTACGCAAATGTACAGGAGAAGAGGATAGCCCATGCTGGATAAACGGTACCAAGTGTTCATCTCAACCTCTGGGGCAGAAATGCAACCGGAGCGTATCATTCTGTCTCAAACACTGGTAGGAATGGGGTTTTTCTCGTGGGGACTGGAACAGCGTACACCGCTGAATACTGCATTTGCACGCCGCCAGATTGATGATTGTGATTATGTCGTCATTCTGCTGGGCAGCCAGTATGGGGAGCAGTCGGTATCGGGTGTCGGCTATATGCATCTCGAATATATTTATGCAGTGACCAAGCAAAAACCGATTATTGTGTTTATGCATGATGATCCGGCATCACGTGAAAGTGCATTGCATGATGCCAAACCGGAATTAAAAGAAAAATTTAAGGAATTCCGTCAACTATTACAGCAGGAAGTCGATCAGGTCTTTACTTACCGCAGCCTGCGCGATCTGGAAATGGCAGTGCGTTTTAACATGCCGCAAATGCTGGAGCGCTATCCGGTGACCGGCTGGGTGCGTCCGCAAAATACCCAGGCGCTGCATGACGAGATTGACCAGCTTAAAGCCAAAGTGGCTCAACTGGAACGTGATGGCGGAACTGCAGAAGTTGATCCATTCCTGAGCTTGCCCAAAGTAGCGATGCATGAAATTTTTTCTTTTGAATACCGGATGCATGCTTATCAGGATGGTAACTTCAAGGAAATCAAAGTCCAGAAGAAACTGACTTGGGCGCAATTGTTGGCGTTGCTGGGCTCCACCTTTGTCAATCCGACCCCTGAGGAATTTTTCTCGAAGCGCATGAATGAATATCTGAATGAAACCGGTTTGCAGGATGCACGGGTACAGATGCCGCGTGCACATGCAGTGGCGCGTGCCCAGATGAATATCCGTGCCTTGCATAGTTTAAAAATTCAAATGCGCCAGAATGACTGGATTGTGCCATCCGGTCGTGATGACCGACAGCGCATGCTGTGGCAGATCACGCCAAAAGCGCAAAAATTGCTGGATAGCAGCTTGCTGGATTTAGATCGCACTTTTCAATATAAGTCAGCGTATTAATCCATAGAGAGAATAAATAAAAAGCTGTTAAAGTACAGGGGTTGATATCCTGACGGACGAACTGAATGTATTCTACTGCTAAAGCGAAAGTGACGATTATATTGGCAAACTTGGGCACACCAGATGAGCCTACGATTCCTGCGGTACGCCGTTTCCTCAAGCAGTTTTTATCTGACCAGCGTGTGATTGAAATTCCCAAACCGATCTGGCAAATCATTCTGCGCTTATTCATTTTGCCCTTCCGTCCAAAGCGGGTAGCACAGGCCTATGCGCAAGTATGGGGACAGGATTCGCCGATGCGTGAAATTCTGTTTGAGCAGGTCGCAGCAGTCAAGACGCATCTCACCCAGCTGTATCCGCAGTTTGAGCTGAATGTGGTACCCGCCATGACCTATGGCAATCCCAACATTCAGGATGTCTTGGCACAAGTCTCCGCGCAGCCACAGGAACACGTAATTCTATTTCCCCTGTTTCCCCAATATTCAGCCACGTCGACTGCACCTTTATACGATGCAGTGGCGAAATGGGTGGTTAAACAGCGCAATTTACCCGGTTTGACAGTGATCCGGGATTATTATCAACATCCTTTATTTATCCAGTCGCTGGCTCAAAGTGTACGTGATTATCAGGCAATTCATGGTCAACCAGAGAAATTATTGATGTCTTTCCACGGCATTCCACAGCCTTATGCTGATAAAGGCGATCCTTATGCCGACCGTTGCCGCATCACGGGTAAATTGGTGGCGGAAGCACTAGGTTTAAATGAAGATCAATATGCGATCAGCTTTCAGTCGCGGTTTGGCAAACAGGAGTGGATCAAGCCCTATACCGATGTTTTGCTCGAAGATTGGGCCAAGCAAGGGGTGAAATCAATTCAGGTGATGAGTCCGGCATTTTCCGCGGACTGTCTGGAAACGCTTGAAGAGCTGGCAATCGAAAATGCCGAGACATTTAAAGCACTCGGCGGTGAAAGCTATCGCTATATTCCTGCTTTAAATAGCCGTGAAGATCATTTGCGATTGCTCAACAGTCTGCTCCAGGCTAATCTGGATGCATTGACACAGACACTTGCCCATTAACTTGCCCGAGGTTTTTCACCCCATGTTACAAGTCAAAATTGTTCCAGTTACTGCATTTCAGCAAAACTGTTCGATCGTTTGGGATGCGGACACTAAAGAAGCCATTTTGATTGATGCAGGGGGCGAACCTGAAAAACTCAAAGCTGAAGTTGAAGCGCTGGGTTTAACGGTTAAAGCCTTGTGGCTCACTCATGGCCATCTGGATCATGCGGGTGCGGTGGGTGCATTAAAAAAGGCCTGGAATGTACCGGTAATCGGACCACATAAGGAAGATGCATTCTGGCTTGACATGATTCAAGAAGTTTCGGCACGTTATGGTTTTCCGATTCCGGAAAAAGTTGAAGTGACCCAGTGGCTGGAAGGTGGTGAAGTGCTCAAACTCGGCAATGAGGAGTTCGAAGTGCGTTTTGCTCCAGGCCATACGCCGGGTCACGTGATGTTCTATAACAAAAATTATGACTTGTTATGGACAGGTGATGTCTTGTTCAAAGGCTCAATTGGCCGGACTGATTTCCCGCGTGGCAATCATCAACAGCTCTTAGATTCAATTCAGCGAGAATGTTTCAGCCTGCCAGATGAAACCCAATTCATTTCAGGACATGGACCGATCAGCACCATTGGTTTTGAAAAGCAGCATAATCCTTTTGTTGCAGGTAAAGCGGGTTAAAAGCGTAAATAAAAGACCAATATAGTTTGGTCTTTTATTTTTATTCTGAAAAGGGATTATTGCGAAGTTG
The DNA here is from genome assembly GCF_052078135.1 of Acinetobacter lwoffii. Classification (GTDB taxonomy): domain Bacteria; phylum Pseudomonadota; class Gammaproteobacteria; order Pseudomonadales; family Moraxellaceae; genus Acinetobacter; species Acinetobacter lwoffii_Z. Next base: position 265,859 of record NZ_JBQGUZ010000001.1, on the reverse strand, counting down.
TCGCGTTTGCATGTGTATGAGCCAAGCGGCAAAAGCAAAAAGCACACCCAATACAATAAATAAACTATCTTGTTGGAAAATGCCGACTCCCAAAGAAAGAAGTGCAAGTAGACCAACCCCAATTAATATGACTCTTAAAATAATATAACCCATATTATTGCTCTAAAAATAATGTGAAAATTTAGAGTAGAACAATAATACTAAGGCTTTATGAATGATGTTAATTCGTGTTGCTTTATCTAAGTAATTTTATAAAACTCATATGATTTATTTACTTAATTTAGACAAGATTCTGCTTTCAGACAGAATTTTCGACAGGGAAGACATTTTATTCTTCGCTGTTGTCGGCTTGTGGTGCATCCTGAGTAGGCAAACTATATTCTTCATTGGCCCAGGCACCCAGATCAATCATCTTGCAACGTTCTGAGCAAAAAGGACGGAATTCATTATCTTCCCATGTGGTCAGCTTGCCACAGCGCGGACAGTTTAAAGTGGTAGGCATGGGACGACTCCAAAGAAAAATAAAGGTTCGATTAGGCAAATATAGCCGCACTTGTTAGACTTATGCGGTTTTTATTAGTTTGATCTGATTATGCCGATTCGTCAATTTCAAGCACAGCGTATGCATGCGCCCCGTGAGTTTCAAAGCATCAGTCCTGAACCGGTCTGCGTCGAAGTGGGAGCGGGTAAAGGTAAACATGCCTTGTTATTCAGCAAGAACAATCCCGACACTCAACTGATTGCAATTGAACGTACCCGTGAAAAATTTCTGGCAATGCAAAAACAGCATGCTGTTGAGGGTCAAACTAATTTACAAACCGTTCATGCCGATGCTTTACCGTGGATCGTGCATGCACTGTATCCGCAGCAGGTCGAACAATTCTTTATTTTATATCCAAATCCTGAACCGCATAATCCGGCACAGCGCTGGGTCAATATGCCATTTTTTGAGTTTCTGCTTTCACGCCTGAAAACCGGGGGAACGATTACTTTGGCCAGTAATATTCCTGCCTATATCGAAGAAGCAGAAATACAGGTGCGAGAGCTCTGGAAGCTGCCTTTTGTCAAAGAAGTGATTGCTGCAGATTCGGCGCGCACCCATTTTGAAATTAAATATCTGGAACGCGGCGAATTATGCCAGCAACTGATCATCAGCAAGCCTGAAACTTATGTGACACGTTTTGATGATTTCCAGCCTTTGCAAGGGCAGAATGCCACCGTCTCGGAATAATCAGATGAGCAAACGCATTGCTATTGTGGGCGCAGGCCCCGCAGGCTTAATGGCAGCAGAAGTGCTCAGTCAGTTTGATTATGAGCTGCATGTCTATGAGCAGAAACCGTCTGCTGCGCGTAAATTCCTGATGGCAGGCAAAACCGGTCTGAATATTTCCCATGCCGAGCCTGTGCCACAGTTTGTACAACGTTATGATCAGGTGGAGTGGTTGTCACCTTGGATCAAACAGTGGGATGCGCTCTGGATTCAAGACTGGATGAAACAGCTCGGTATAGAACCTTATATCGGTTCGTCTGGCCGGGTATTCCCGACTGAAATGAAAGCCGCGCCCTTGTTGCGTGCCTGGCTCAAGCGTTTGGCCAATGATGGCGTTCAGTTTCATTACCGGCATAAAGTCAGCCAGTTGCAGCAGCAACAGCTAGAGCTGCGTGATCTGAAAAATAATGAACATCGTACTGAATATTTTGATGCCATTATTCTGGCTTGTGGTGCAGTGTCTTGGTCAGCGTTGGGTAGTGATGGTGCATGGCAAGCCTGGTTAAAGCCGGATGAAATTGAGCCTTTCCAGGCCAGTAATGCCGGAGTGGAATATCCCTGGTCTCGATTTATGCAGCCAGTCTTTGGTCAGCCGCTGAAACGTGTTGCAGCATGGTTAGGGCAAGGTGAAAAGACCGTTGGCGATATCGTAATTAGCCATTACGGTCTGGAAAGTGGCCTGATCTATAAGCAGGGTCGGGGTTTACGCGAGCAACTAAAACAGGGGCAGCCGATGCAGCTGCATCTGGACCTCTTCCCAAATCAAAGCATGGAACAGCTTGCGCAAAAATTACAGCCAAGTAAGAAGCAGTCTTTAACTAATGTCTGGCGTAAAGCTGGATTGGACGGTGCCAAGGCGGCCTTAGTACGGGAATTGGTAGCCAAAGCGGTATGGCAAGATGCTGCTGAATTAGCCAAAAAAATTAAACATTTGACCCTTCCACTCACAGGTTTCCGCCCGATTGAAGAGGCAATTAGCTGTGCAGGTGGTGTCAAGCGTGAAGTGTTGTCAGAACATCTACAATTGAAATCTAACCCACATGTATTTCTTTGCGGAGAAATGCTGGACTGGGATGCACCGACCGGCGGTTATCTACTGACAGCCTGTTTTGCCACAGGGCGTGCAGCGGGTGAAGGTGTGCATCAGTTTCTGACAGCAGATTAAGTCATTTTATAGCTAGGATGATCTAGTATTTATACTGAATGCAGACTCAACAGATCCGGCCTTGTTCATTCACGCTGTTTTAAAGCTGCCAGTTCAGCTTAGATTATTTTTGTATTTTATCTAAGCTGTGTGCCAATCTAGCATCCTAGACTATTCCTTCACTTGCCGGGAAGCGGGTTCTTTCTTGGCGAGATCCGGATATTGCGAACGCCAGCGTTCCAGTTGTTCTTGGGCGTGTAGATATTTCCCTAGACCTTTGACATTCTCACTGGCTTCATTCACGGGTGTAGCTTGAGTCTTGGGAGTATTGAGTAATTTGTCCTGATGTTCCCAGTATTGATACATTAAGCCCTGAATATAACGGCCCTGTTCGGTTTTCAGTTCTAAAGCCTTCAACATATTCAATGCTGACTGGACATGATCACGCTGACGTTGCTGGACAAATTCTTCTGTCATATTTTCATCATCGCGCATGCTGTTTAATTCTTTTTCCAAGTCGCTGCTCATTTCCTGAAAGCGCTGTTCATAATCCGTCAATGCAGCAATATCATGCGGATCATCAGCAGTTTTAGGGAAGTCTTTCAGTGGCTCGGTTTTCAGTTCCTGCATGACTTGATCTGAAGCCGTATTATCTGTTGTCGCTTCAGTCGGAGTTTCGGTCGTTTTCTGGTCACATGCCATCAGCAGCATGGCCGCAGCGAACAACAGCGTTCGTGTCATTCCTGGTATTTTATGCATGATCGCCTCCTGTTTTTAATTACTTTTCTTGAACACATAGATATGGGTGACATAAGGAAAATCGATCATTTCCTCTGCGCTTTTGGCTGTATATTGCTGGATGATCTGTTCAAATTGTTGTTTTAACTGTGCCTGCTGCTGTTCAGGCATGGCTGCAATAAAACTAGTCGAGAGCAGCCGCTTGGATACCACCTGCTCGACACTGCCATGCTGTTGCTGGGTCATTGTGGTTTCTGCATAGGGCTGAAATAGCGTTTGCTGTGCAAAGACCTCGCGCCAGGTGCCGCTATGATAGCGCGGCGTATCGCCTTCCAAGGGGGCAATACAATCGGCCAAGGCCTGAACCCAGTCGATCCGAGTATCGCGCTGATTCCAAATTAACACCAGATAACCCTGCGGTTTGAGTACCCGATCTAATTCTTGTAAGGTAGCAGAATCGGCAAACCAGTGAAATGACTGTGCACAAAATACCGCATTCAGGCTATGATCAGGCAGGGGAAGTTGATGGCTAACGCCTTCAAGAGTATGAATGTCCGGATGCGCCTGTTGTAATTGAGCCAGCATTTCCGGGACAGGATCAATCGCGATAATGTGCTTACTGAGCGGGCCTAAATAGGGAATAAACTTGCCGGTGCCACTACCCAAATCCAAAAGATGCACATCTGCAGGCAAAGCCAGCGTTTCACTCAGCCATTGGCTGATTTCTGCCGGATAATCGGGACGCACTTGCTGATAGAGCTCAGCCGACGCACTAAAACCCCGTTTTGCTGCAGGATGTAATGATTGTGTCATATTTTGCGCTTTTTAATCTTTTTGATCGATATAAAATAGCATATTCACTTTTTTGACAGCGTTCATTGACTGAATTGTTGTGGAAGGGTTCGATTTACCAGCATGGGAAAGTTATGGACAAGCAGATTGTTTTTGAAGATGAACATATACGCGCGATTTTTATGCCGGGATCCTCTTCAGAACTGATTTTTTCATTTGGCGATTTGATTACCCGTGCCAAGGGCCTCAACATCAATGCAGAAAAGTCATTGGCGAAATTCGAGTTTAATGTGCTTGGCATTATGCCCAAGCATAAATCCTGGTTTCCGCAAGGTTCCATGTGGAACATGTTGCAAGCCATCGCAGATCTGATTGCGCCGTTTCAGCAGCGTATTGCCTATGGTGGCTCGATGGGTGGCTATGCCGCGATTAAATATTCCCGTGCCTTGGGCGTACAACGGGTGGTGGCGATGGTGCCGCAATATTCGATTGATCCGGAAGATGTACACGATGCCCGCTATAACATGTTCTATCAGCCAGAGCTGAATACAAATATGCGGGTTGCAGCCGAAGATATCGATAATGCCTGCGAATATATTATTATCTATGATCCTTACTGTGCCGAAGATCGGGCCCATTATCTGAAATTAGAGGCGCTGATTCCGCATCATCATGTGCTACATTTGCCTTTTACCGGACATGATGCGATCGCAGTTTTGGCCAGTTCCGAGTTGCTCTATGACTTCTTGGTGCATGAATATGAGCCAAGCTATTTCTATCAGAAAATGCGTCGGGTCAAGAAAAACAGCAAGTTCTATTATCGAAAAGTGATTGAAAATGTCTTGCCACGACACCGCATGGCCTTAGGACACATTCTGAAAAATAACGATCTGCAACTGGATAACCAGTTTTTTGATGCCAGCCAGAAACAGGTAATTTTACGGGAACTGTTACGCAATAAACAGGTTGATCAGCATGACCTGCTCAAACTGGGCATTCATGTGAATTTGCCGCAGGAAAATCGTCAGCTGTTATTGGACCACTATGGACATGGTCTGGTATTTAATGTCATCAGTCATAAAATCGAAAGTTATGCAGAAGGTGCAATTGCCCTGAACCATAAATTTCTGATTCCGATTTATGCCAAAGGTAATGGTTTATTGAGTATTAATCTGAATGATGAACGTTATTTGGTGGTGATGAATGACCGGCATATCATGAAACTGATCAAGGAACAGGATGAGCTTAGTCTGGGCATGCACCCGATTTTAATGAAGCGTTATAGCGATTTTTATATGTTTAGCTATAAGCAGCTGAATCTGAGTACCAATGAGTATGGTGCTGCTGCTTTTATCGACGATAGTGACAAAAATACGCAGTTTGTGACGCACAGTGAGATAAGTTAACTAAAAATTTTTTATAAAAAACAATTACTTGACTTGTGATTAGCTTGGCATAATATAGAGATAAGCGGTATAAATAATAAACCAATTATATCGTTCCCGATGGTTGAAACGAAGAAGGGGATCTCTATGATGCAAGTATGTTTTATCTTCGGTTTGGTTCTACCTAATCTGGCGCATGCAGAAACTGTGCATCCTGCAGTGATCATGGTCAGTGCGTCCATCATCTTTATGATTATTCTGTCTGTGTATGTGGTGTATCGAATTCGCAAGTCACTACGTAATCATATGGATAAACCGCTGGATTAATTGCATCAGGCTGGAAACAGGTTGAAAAGCCTCAATGACTTGTTTTAAATGACAGACATAAATTGTCAAACAGGATTGAGGGAACAGCCATGAAAGCCGTTTATTTAGACTATGCTTCTTTAGACCAGCAGGATTTGGACTTTCAGGCACTGCATGCAGCATTTGATCCACTGGTTTTGTATCCGGCGACCTCGGCTGCCGAGATTGCATCCCGTGTAGCTGATGTCGATGTTATTATTACGAATAAGGTGATGATCGATGCAGCTACGATTCAGCAATGCCCTCAACTCAAACTCATTTTAATCTCTGCAACCGGCACCAATAATGTCGACCTTGCGGCGGCCAAAGCACGCGGGATCGTGGTATGTAACTGTCAGGCCTATGGTACTTCGGCAGTCGCGCAGCATACGATCATGTTAATGTTGAATCTGGCAACTTCATTCCTGTCTTACCAACGTGCGTTACAACAAGGCGAATGGCAAAAAGCCAGCCAGTTCTGTTTGCTGGATGCGCCGATTGTCGAGCTGGCCGGAAAAACATTGGGCATTGTCGGTTATGGCGAACTGGGCCATGCGGTGGCGAAACTGGCCGAAGCCTTTGGCATGAAAGTGCTTATTGCCGCGCTGCCAAATCGTCCGGCGGATGCATCCCGTATCCCATTTACCGAGCTGCTTGCTCAAGTCGATTTTTTAACTTTGCATTGTCCACTCACTGAAGATACCCGACATTTAATCAGTCATGCTGAACTGGAGACAATGAAAAGCAGTGCATTTTTAATTAATTGTGCGCGTGGCGGGATTGTTGATGAAGCGGCATTGGCTGAGGCTCTGCGTGCAGGCAAGATTGCTGGTGCTGCGACCGATGTTTTAACGGTAGAGCCGCCGAAACAGGGCAATGTGTTACTTGATTCAACGATTCCCAACCTGATTGTGACACCGCATAATGCGTGGGGCAGTGTTGATGCACGACAACGGATTGTGGATCAGATGGTGGAAAATGTAGCAGCATTTAAACAGGGTCAGCCGATTCGACAGGTCAATTCATAGATCGCGTCGATACAAGGTAATAGTTTTATTTTCTAAAAATTAAAAAAGCCCATCACGGGCTTTTTTTATAAATCGGTTACCGCATAACTGGTAGCTGATCCTGACTGGGGTTGAGTCTGTGGTGTATTTGGGTTTTGCGTCGCACTCGACTGGCTTAAAGGCTGCTGCACGATAGGTGCCTGTTGTGAATTTCCACGCCAGACTTCTTTGGTCTGCTGGATTTTCTGACCGGTTTGTTGGGCTGCCTGAGTTGCACCCTGATCTACTTTTTGCAGTGTATCAGAGGTTGCAGATTTGGTATTGCTCCAGGCCCGGTCTACCCCCGGCTTGATTTTGGCAATGCCTTTTTCCGTTGCTTCACCGACTTTCTCGGCAGTATTAATCACGCCTTCCTGTGCTTTATAAGCAAAGACATGCAGCAGGTTCGGATTTTCACCATAAGGCTTAACCGGTTTAGCAGACTGAGTCGTGGTTTGTGCAAATGCTGGAACAGAAAGCATCAAAGCTGTCGTTAAAATAATTGGGGTTTTGATATTCATTATGGATCGACCTCGAATTCGTCTAAGTGCGGTCTGAGTTTGTTTTTCAGTGTAACGGATAATTGGTCAAAAACAATGAATATCCTGTGAAGAGTGCAGAGCTTTCAGGTTGATCTGTGCCGAAATATTGTAATTTTTAAAGAAAGGGCAGTAGAAATTAGCCCAAGTGTCGAATTGATTTTTAGCAAAATAAAAGCCCTGTTCTTAGACTAGAAACAAGGCGATCTTTTTAATCACATTGTGTCAGGGCATCTTTGGCGAAATGTTCGCGTAAGCTGACAAAGTTCTTCTGTACCCCTGCATCGTGCAGGTCAAATTTTTGTGCAGTGCTAGTACCGTCGCGCTGGAAAGTCGCTGAGCCGGCATCGATTAGAGTCATACCTTTAAATGACCATTGTTCAATGACACGGTTATTGCCAATATCACCGGTGAATTCAATCACGCATTTGTCGAGGAATTTGGTCAGTTTTGCCTTGTTGTTGGTCGTGGCTGGAACAACTTCGAGGTTTTGAACTTCCTGTAAGACGCCAACCTGAAGTTGTGGGATTTTTGGTGCAGATGTACAAGCTGTAACTGCGATACTCGCAAGACCAGTCAGAATGAGTGTTTTAAATTTCATATGATTCTTTCTTGTTGAGTGTTGTTAGGGTGAGTATAGGGATTTGAATGAAAAATGGCTATAAAAACTAGTTTTCAATTAATTCAAATATCGCTTCACCATTGTTTACCTGAATTAGTATTCTTTCACCTTTAAGTGTAGGTTCGATTTTAAGTAAGAATAGCCCTGTATTAAGAATTAAATCATTAAGATTTTTAAATCCGTATTCCATTTTGATTTTTTGATTAGCATCAGGAAATTTTTTATTAATTGATATACCTACGGTTGTCAGTGAAATCCAACCATCATTTTTTTTATTATTAATGATTAAGCTTTCAATTTCTTTATAAATTTCATCTGCAGGGAAGAGGAAACGTGTTTTAAACAGATTGGATTTTAAAAAATTAATTTGAGTCTCTAAGCTTTTTTGAGCCGTCAAACAATATTGATCAAATTGATCTAAAAAAGGCTTATGCTTTTTCTCCAAAGTTAATAAAAAATCAACAGCTGCTTTGGATTCATCGAGATTGGATAAATTATATTTTTCTTGAAAGTGATGTGTTATGAAATTTCGATCTTTAACAAATTCTTGTAGTTGGCTGTTTAGCTTATGATGACTGTGTTCACATAAATTAAAAGATACTTTCATATCTAGACGAAGAGCATCTTCAGGTTCAGGAATGATCATATCTTCCTCTGAGGGATTCACGAGAAACAATGAGTTTAAAGCTTTTGTAGTTAAACCACCTAATGTTTGATTTTGTACAGATGGTTCTATAATCAGTGGTAGATCATTGGGTTTAGAAATAATAGTTCTATTCATCTTCATGAGGCTTTTTAGCCTCATCTCTATTGTTTGAAAACGAATAAGGTGTTTTCCAAGTAAGGAATAAATTCTTTCTCTAATTTCGTCGATATTTTGCATTCTAAATATATTAAAAAAACCCCACTAATTTATAGCGGGGTTTTCTTTAACTTACAAAAAGTTATGGATTAGTGCTGAAGCACCGAAATATCTGCAACTTTGGTAAACAAGTCACGAAGTTGAGCAAGCATACGTAAACGGTTTGCTTTAAGGTCAGCATCATCAGCCATCACCATGACACCGTCAAAGAATGCATCCACTGGAGCACGAAGGGCAGCAAGTGCAGACAAGGCAGCAGTGTAATCTTTGGCAGCAAATAACGGCTCAACTTGAGGCGCAATTTTAGCAAGTTCAGCGAACAATGCTTTTTCAGCATCTTCAACCAAGTTTGCTTCAACCACAGCACCTTCAGGTGTTGCTTCTTTTGCAAGAATATTCGCAACACGCTTGTTGGCAGCAGCAAGCGCAGCCGCTTCAGGCAAGGCACGGAAGTGGTTGACTGCATTTACACGCTTGTCAAAATCAAGCGGAGATTTTGGTGAAAGCGCTTGAACAGCTTGAATCACATCAACCGCAACGCCTTGGTCTTCGTATTTCGCACGGTAACGACCTTCAAGGAATGCAACAGCATCCGCCAAAGTCTTGTCGTGATCTTTCAATACATCGCCATAAGCAGCAAGTGCAAGTTTGATCAAATCTTCAATTGAAACATCTAGCTCGTTTTCAGTCACAAGACGAAGGATACCAATTGCAGAGCGACGTAGTGCAAACGGGTCTTTCGAACCTGTTGGTGCTTGACCGATACCGAAAATACCTGTGAGCGTGTCTAAACGATCCGCGAGGGCAATGGTTGTACCTGTTTTGGTTTTTGGTAAAACGTCACCAGCGAATTTAGGTAAGTATTGCTCACCTAGAGATTCAGCCACTTCAGCATTTTCGCCTTCAAGACGCGCATAGTAAGTACCCGCGATCCCTTGAAGTTCTGGGAATTCACCCACAAGTTCAGAGGTTAAGTCACATTTTGCAAGAAGCGCCGCTTTTTCAGCATCTTCCGCTTTTGCACCTGTAATAGGCGCAAGTGCTACAGCCAATTTCGCAATACGTTCAGACTTGTTCCAAAGCGTACCCAATTCTGCTTGGAACACCATGTTTGCCAATTTTTCTTTACGAGACGCAAGCGGTTGCTTTTGATCTTGCAAGAAGAAGAATTCAGCATCAGACAAACGTGGACGAACCACTTTCTCGTTACCTTCAATAATTTGTGTCGGGTCTTTCGACTCAATGTTTGACACAGTAATGAAGTACGGTTGCAGTTTGTTGTCTGCATTTACCAAACAGAAGTACTTTTGGTTGTCCTGCATCGTGGTGATCAATGCTTCTTGAGGAACTGCAAGGAAGCGTTCTTCGAAGCTTGCACGAAGCGCAACAGGCCATTCAACCAATGCAGTCACTTCGTCACGAAGATCGCTTGGTACAATCGCAATTGCATTGACTTCATCAGCAAGTGCCTTAACTTGCTGGTCGATGATGGCTTGACGTTCTTCAAATGACGCCACAACGTGAGCTGCTTTTAACTTCGCTAAGTATTCGTCAGCGTGCGTTAAAGTAATTGCTTCTGGCGCGTGGAAACGATGACCGTAAGTGACGTTACCGGCTTTGTGATCTTGAATTGTTGCATCAACCACATCGTTGTCTTTTAACAACACAACCCATTTTACAGGACGCACGAATTCAGTACGGCTAGCAGCAGAACGCATACGTTTTGCGATTGGAAGATTGTCCAAAGCATTTTGTAAAATTTGTGGCAATAAAACGTCAAGGCTTTGACCTTTCACGTCTTTCAAATAGCATACTTTTTCAACTTTACCGGCTTGGAAAGTTGATACTTGATCAACCGTGATGCCTTGACCACGCATAAAGCCTTCAAGTGCTTTCGTCGGGTTGCCTTCAGCATCAAAGGCTGCCTGTTTGGTAGGGCCGTCAAAACGTTTTTGTGTGTCTGCTTGTGCAGCATCAACATTGACAATTTTAAGTGCAAGACGACGAGGTGCTGCATAGGCTTCGATTGAATCAAAAACAAGACCAGCATCTTTTAAGCCTTTTACTGTTTCTGCATGTAAGGCATCACGTAATTTTTTCAGGCTTTTTGGTGGAAGTTCTTCACAACCCAATTCGAACAAAACGGTATGTTTAGACATTATTTGCTCTCCTTGTTTGCTTCTTTCGCTTCTGCTTCAACTTGCGCTTTTAATTGTGCCAACACTTCATCACGTAATGCAGGTTCAGCCATTGGGAAACCAAGTTCCGCACGTGCTGCTACATAGCTGGTCGCAATAGAACGTGCCAATGTACGTACACGTAAAATGTAACGCTGACGTTCAGTCACAGAAATCGCGCCACGCGCATCCAATAAGTTGAAGCTGTGTGATGCTTTCACGACTTGCTCATATGCAGGAAGTGGAAGTTTCGCTTCGATCAAACGTGTTGCTTCAGCTTCGTAGAAATCGAACAATTCAAACATTTTTTCAACGTTGGCATATTCGAAGTTATAGGTCGATTGTTCCACTTCATTTTGATGGAACACATCGCCATAAGTCACCGTACCGAACTGACCTTTGGTCCAAACCAAATCGTAAACTGAGTCTACACCTTGCAAGTACATGGCAAGACGCTCAAGACCATACGTGATTTCGCCAGTCACAGGGTAGCATTCAACACCACCGACTTGCTGGAAGTAAGTGAACTGCGTCACTTCCATGCCATTGAGCCAAACTTCCCAACCTAAGCCCCAAGCGCCCAGTGTTGGAGATTCCCAGTTATCTTCTACGAAACGAATGTCGTGTACCAGTGGGTCAATACCAATCGCTTTTAATGAATCAAGATAAAGCTGCTGGATGTTGTCCGGGTTTGGCTTAAGCACCACCTGGAACTGGTAGTAATGTTGCAAACGGTTCGGGTTTTCACCATAACGGCCATCTTTCGGACGGCGTGATGGTTGGACATAAGCGGCATTCCAGGTTTCAGGACCCAGCGCACGAAGGAAAGTCGCAGTGTGGAATGTCCCTGCACCCATTTCCATATCATAAGGTTGCAAAATGACGCAGCCTTGCTCCGCCCAGTAAGTTTGTAAGGCAAGAATTAAGCCTTGGAAGGTATCAATATGCGATATGGCGCGACTCATGGTCATCCACTTAAAATTAGAGAAAAATTGTGCTCAATTATAAGGACTTTGCAGGGGAGTGGCAAAGGGTTAATGTAGGGATACTTTTCTGAAAAAAATAAAACAGGCTTAAAGGATACGCGGCATTTAGAGGCTTACTGCGATTTTAGCTGTACTGGTCGATATAGGCTGATCTGAAAATCAGGAATAAATCAGATGTATGGCGTGCTGTTCACTGGAGAGTCATAAAGTTCAACGGATCTTATACGATTGTCGTTCTTAAATTAGTTTAATATTCACGCAATATAATAATGCTTAAAAATAAGGAACTTCATGACTACTTACCAAATTCAATGCCATTTAAAATACAAGGTCGTGCAACCGACAGAATTTATTTTTATGCTTCAGGCGGCACATCATCCTGATCAGAATATTCTCGAAGAACAACTCAGCTTTAATCTGCCCGTAGCATGGCATGAATTCCAGGATACTCAGCATCAAAACCGTCATGTTCGGCTACAGGTCGAACCCTGTGAGGCTTTTGAGCTGAATTATACGGCGACAGTGGTTCGTCAACCGAGCCTCTCTCTGGAGCTACAGCAAGGTCTGAAAGAAGTAGCCATTCCTAAGCTGCCCGATGAAGTATTACCTTATTTGCTGGCCAGCCGTTATTGTAATTCAGATTTATTGCTGGAAATGGCGAAACGCTCATTTGGCTGGATGACACCGGGCTATACGCGTGTCAAGGCGATTGAACAGTGGATTTATAACAATATTTTTTATGTGTCTGGCAGTTCCGACCAGTTTACCACTGCCACAGATGTACTAGTGCATCGTGCAGGCGTATGCCGTGACTTTGCCCATTTAGGCATTGCGCTGTGCCGTGCCTTGGGAATTCCGGCACGCATGGTGGTCGGTTATGTGGAAATTGAAAAGTTTTTACCCGATTTTCATGCCATTTTTGAAGCGTATTTAGACGGTGGCTGGGTGCAGTTTGATCCAACCCGTTTGGCTCCGGTCGAAAATCTCATTCGGATCGGCACTGGAGTCGATGCCGGAGATGTGGCATTTTCAACTTATTATGGTCAGGTCGAACTGTTAAAAATCCGGCCTCTGATTCAACCTGAAATGAGCCAGTAGGTTGTTTTAAAAATTTTTTGAACAACGATTTAAGCAGCATGGTAAAAAGGATTTTTCTATGCAAATGACTATCGGTGATGAAGTGATCATTCTATAAAAAGCAGGATGAATGTTTTAACCTGAGTGAAATATTGTTTTAAAAAGCATGTATTCGCGAATGGTGAAAAGATGTAAAACACAGATGCCTTTCATCGGGCTTGGTTCTATAATGCCCAAAATCTATAAACAATAAGATCAGGCGCACTGTGTTTCACTCCCATCTCGACTGGCTCAATACCTTAAAACCGAATTTCAAAGTCCTTCCACTTAAAGACCGTCTGCTCTGCGGAGCTGGAGCACTATTGGGTTTGGTCGTCTCGTCTTTGCTGAGTTTATGGATTCTGGGGGATTTTGAAGCCTGGTATATTGCTCCGATGGGCGCATCCTCGGTATTGCTGTTTGCGGTGCCGGCCAGTCCTCTAGCACAGCCCTGGAATATTCTGGTCGGGAATACCATTGCTGCGGTGATTGGCGTGAGTTGCGCTATATTCATAGTTAATCCGACCGAAGCCTTTAGTGTAGCTGTGGCCTTGGCGATCGTTCTGATGATGACCACAGATTCCCTGCATCCACCGAGTGGCGCCGTGGCCATTACCGCAGTGCTGGGCGGCCAGCCGGTGCATGAACTCGGTTATGCCTTTGTATTTTATCCGGTACTACTCAATTCAATTTTACTGATGGTAATTGCCATTGTCTTTAACCGGATGATTGGCAAGGATTATCCGCAGCAAGCTCAACTAAATACTCGTTCCAAGGATCCGACGCCGACCCAGAAAGTCACCATTCAACCACAGGATATTCAGGAAGTGCTGGATCAGCGCACCGAGTTGCTGGATATCAGTGAATATGACCTGCAAAAAATCATTCTGGAGGCACAAAACCGCGCCAATGCGCGTGCGGTGCATGAATTTAGCTGCCAAGATATTATGACGAAGGATGTAGCAACCCTGCATGAAAATGATGATATCCAGCACGCATTGGACAAGTTCAAGCAAATGAACCTGATGAGCCTGCCCGTCGTTAATGCCGATGAACAACTGGTCGGTACACTGGCAATGTATCAGGTGGTGGAATGGTTCAAGCGCGCGGCTGATGTCCGTAGCAGCTGGGAGCATCAGGTCAAACATATCATGACCCGTAAGGTAATTACGGTGCAGCCTTTACAACCCATTCAGGATCTGGTGCCGTATTTTGTCGAGCGTTCGTTCAACTATATTCCGGTGGTAAGCGAGCAGCAATTGGTGGGAATTATCAGTCGGGCAGATATGATTGCCGCACTGAATCAGGAGCTGAATCATTTTAAAATGAAAGTTTAAAACCGAATTAAAACGGAATTTAACAGAGCATGTGTGATCAACTCTGGTCAGCTTGCCGGCTGAGAAAACTGTAAAATAGTGCCATCGGCAGGGAAAAACACAGCAGAAACAAAAAATGGGAACTAAAATTTTCACTTGAAGGATGCGAGATATAGGCCAGAATCAGGGTTCCCAGTACGCAGCTCATTAAAATCGTGATGATATTAAACAGTTGATAATGGCGTAGCAGCAGGTGAGTCACCAATAGGAAAGGGAAGATCATCATCCAGTAAGTCAGGCAGACAAAAAAGCTAATAAAAAGCGCTGAAAACAGGCTCTTGAAAATGGAGAAAATCCCATAGCTGGCTTCATGAAATAGCGCATAAGGGAATAAAATTACAGCTATGATCAGAGGTGCAAGCGCGAGGTTAAATGTCATTTTCCAAGGGGAATTCTGGATCGGTTGAGAGATTAAGTGAAATATCCTGTCCACTATCTATCTGCTACTTTTTGATGTTTTTAATATAGGGACTTTATCATTGTTAAATGCATATCATTTTTCGATGAGAGAAAGATTCAACATATAGGCGATTAATACGACAAAGCACACCGGAGTGTGCTTTGTGGATGGTGTGATGCTTAAAACTTTAATGATTAAATAAAGAACCAGTAAATAAACAGTGAAATAATAAAGATACACATGATATTCAGTACAAAACCGACTTTCATCATTTCGCTTTGCTGGATATGACCGGTTCCAAAAACAATCGCATTTGGCGGGGTAGCAACCGGCAGCATAAAGGCACATGAGGCACCAATACCAATGACAATCACCAGAATTTCTTTGGGCATGCCCATCTGATCCGCAATCGCGGCAAATACTGGTACCAGCAAGGCAGCTGAAGCGGTATTACTGGTAAATTCAGTCAGGAAGATAATAAAAGTAGCGACTACAAAAATAATCATCAGCGGGGAGGTATCACCAAAGGCATTGGCCAGAGTTTGACCCAGTACCAGCGAACTGCCTGAATCCTTTAGAATGGCACTCAAGGTCAGACCACCACCAAATAGATATAACACCCCCCAATCAGTATTTTCTGCAATCTGTTTCCAGCTTGCGGTACCCAGAATCACAACCATACAGGCAGCCGAAATTGCAATCCAGGTATCCGGCTGGGAAATACCAAAAATTTCAGTGAATTTTTTACTGAAAATCCAGGCAATTGCAGTACAAAGAAAGAGGATCATGGTGGCTATACGGGTGCTGGTCCAAGGAATATCTTCGGTCGCAAATTGTATTTTATGATTCAGTTTCGGACGTAGTACCAGATATAAACTGACCAGCATGGCAGGAAGAATAATGAACATCATCGGCAAGCCGATTTTCATCCAGTCGGCAAAATCATAGCCGAGGGCCTTGGCGGCAATGGCATTCGGAGGGGAACCGACCATGGTGCCCAGTCCGCCAATACTGGCCGAATAGGCAATGCCGAGCAGGATAAAGACAAAAGTTTTACGATCCTTGCTGACATCCAGATGTGAAAGCAAACCCAGAGCCAAAGGCAGCATCATGGCAGCAGTCGCCGTATTGGAAATCCACATGGACAGAAGCGCTGTCACCACAAAAATCGCTAGTACAGAAATACCCAGATGCCCTCTGGACATAGAGATGATCCACATGGCAATTTTCCGGTCCAGTTTCTGGATATGCAACGCCGTTGCTAGCGCAAAACCACCAAAAAACAGGAAAATGACAGGATCGGCAAAAGTGGCCAAAGCGGCTTGCGTGGTAATCGGAACCAGTTCTTCACCAGAGGCCATTGGCATGGTCAGTAATACTGCCATCACAGGGACGAGTAAAGCTGTAATCGTGATATGAATGGCTTCAGTCAGCCATAAAATACCGATAAAGGCTAAAAGTGCCAGTCCTTTATTGGCATTCTGGTCATAGGGCAGGTAAAGATATAAGCCATAGGCTACAATGGCTGCGACAAGAATAAGAATCCAGCCTTTAAGCAGCCCTTTGGGCATGGCATTGGTCGGGGTAGCTAGGTTGGTCTGAGTCATATGCTCTCCTTGCAAGGTGTTTATTTACGTCATTTTTATATGCCAGCTTTGAATTTGTAATTTTGATTTGTTTAAAAAATATCCTATTTAAAGATACTATAACCAGATTGTTGCAATAATCCAGCACTTTGCCAGAGAGCATACAAGCCCAAACCCAGAAGTAAAGCCAGGACAATCCATTTGAAGTGCTGCTGAGATAAACGATGGCGTATTTTGCCTCCAATCCAGACACCAGCAAGGGCGAATAAGCTTATCCCGATCAGAATATGCTGTTGATGGGTTTCCAGTGTGATCAGAATTGGAAACAGTAAAACCAGCTGGATCAGTTTACCGGCAATGAAATTGAGATTACTGATAATGACAATATCTGTTTTAGAGAGTTGGCAACTCATCAGATACATCATCAGAAAAGGTGCCATGGCATTGGTTGCACCTCCAATAATGCCGGCCAGTAAACCAAAACAGAGCATGCTGGAAATATGCGGACTAACTTGTAAGGGGCGTGCCCGTAACTGGTCCAAGACATAAAATATAATTACCAGACCCAATAACAGTTTTAAATAAGCCTCATTTAGCCAAAGTAATAGCTTGACCCCGAGTACACTGCCGACCAGGCTACTAAGCATTAATGGCCAATAACGTTTTATATAATAGCCAATACTATTCAACAGGCTATGCGCAGGGTCAGCATTCAGCATGATCAGATTCAGCAGCAGACAGGGCAGCATGACAAGGGTAACCGCGATGCTAAGCGGATATGCGCTGGACAGAACAGCCGTACTCATCATAGGAAAGCCAAAGCCGCTTAAACCATGCAGCAGGGCTGCGACGGCACAGAGCCACAGCATCATCCATTCTGCCTGAGTCATGTGAAATCCATTTCAAAAATTGGAATCTTGAACTTATCGTGAATTCAACTGAGAAAGAAAGTGAAAAGCTGTAATACAGCAAAGAAATAACAAAAAATATAGGCAAAAAAAAGCCACGATAACTTGGGGAAATTACCGTGGCATCAAAATTTCATCCCATTTAACCGGGGTGAAAGAGGAAGCTCTGCGATGAAACTGGTTAAGAACGCTTGTTAAAAATGACTGTACAGCTTAATAGCGTTTATCCTGATTCACTGTACGCACAGGATTTTGATAGCCCTGAGGTTGATGAACGCTGTCATGATCAATTCTGTACTGTTTTTTCGGCATGATTAACCACAACACCAGATAGACCAAAATACCCGGGAATGCGGCACTCATGATTGAAATCACCACAAAAATCAGACGTAATAAATTTGCGTTCCAACCAAAACGTTCAGCAATACCACCCATCACACCTGCAATCATGTTTGAGCGGTTAGAGCGATATAAACCAACATTGGCCATTAAAATCTCCTGATTAAAAATAGGTTTGAATCCTAAAACTGGATCCATACTTAAAGAAATGGAGTTTACTTAAACTTTTTAAAGTGCTGATTACAAATAAAATCGTTAAGTAATGTTAATAAAGATTAAAACCAGATCTAAGAGCTACTAACATAGTGAAAATTCTATTGAACTCTTGTGTAAAGTTCATCAGCTTTGCTGTGTTCTTTTTGCTCGCCATGTTTCCTATTTAGGTTTGTTAAAAATGAAATTGGATGTATCACGTTGTACATTAAGCAGTTTTTTTAAATGTAGCCTGATGTTGGGGAGTGTGGTGATTTTGCAAGCCTGTGATCAGCAGCAAGTCAAACCTGAAGGGGAAAGTCAGGCGACCTCAGAAGAGGGCGTTAAAATTTCCACTGCCAATACGAAGGCCGATGTAGTGACTGTCAGCGCCAAATCCTTAACTCAGGTCGCAGGGCAGGCGACTGTTCCGGTAGAAGCTGATTTAAACCCTCGCACTGTGCCAGAGGATGCTAAAGCATTTATTGGCCGCTATCATACTGAAATCGATTGTGATGGCCGCTTTGCGCCTTGTACTGAAGGTAAGGCAGAATTTATTTTGACTCTAATGCCGGACGGTACGGTGCATCGCAGTATTTTACAGTATGGGAAGGTATTTATTGATAATACCAAAAGCAGCACCGCTCACAATATCACCTACCGTAAAGACCGCTGGTTTATCAATCCTGAGCGTACCGATATAGTAGTGAATCGTAAAGAAGGGGCGAGCTTTTACTATAAGATTAAAGATTCAAATCACTTAGTCATGAATCTGGAAAAAATCTATAGTGAAAAGGAAAAAACCAACCGGGAATTATTTGATCGTGGCTATCCGGCACCTTCAAAAGCCTATGAACTGGTCAAAGACACATCCTTTCATATTCAAGAATAATGCCCGATAATAATCGGCTGATCTGGTCGAAAGCTTAATTCAAATACTATTTAGATTAGACAATAAAGGCAAGTTGCGGGAACGCGTGAACATAAAATCTGGATGCAGAAATACACGACCAAAACATCGCAATTTAATTAAAATATAATAAGGGAAATCAGAGAAACATTCTAAGGAAAGAATGGTGGGTCGTCCGCGATTCGAACGCGGGACCAACGGATTAAAAGTCCGCTGCTCTACCAGCTGAGCTAACGACCCCGAGGAATAAAAATGATGATGACCATTTTTATGACGCAAAAGTGTGGTGTACTTTTACGTGATCCTTTCGGAAGATGGTGGGTCGTCCGCGATTCGAACGCGGGACCAACGGATTAAAAGTCCGCTGCTCTACCAGCTGAGCTAACGACCCATCAAGGGATATCAAATAAGTGGTGGGTCGTCCGCGATTCGAACGCGGGACCAACGGATTAAAAGTCCGCTGCTCTACCAGCTGAGCTAACGACCCCGAACTATTATTCAAACTAGGTTTGAATATGCAGTGCAAGTCAAGCTAAATAGCTTAAAGCACCACTTTGTTTGATGGAGCGTATTGTAGCAAGATCTCATTTCAGCGCAAGCAAAAAATAACAAAGTTGCCCATGTTTGATTATAAATACAACAATTATGCTTTATCTAAACAAAAAATAGGCAACTTCAGTACTTAGAAGCGATATTGATAGGCTTGGATATTGGCAAAAATATCTGCGGTGAGCTCGGAATACGCCGTTGCACCTGGCAATAAGACCAGCAGGCGTTCATCGGTTTTACTCGGATCAAATGCTTGCTCTTTCAATTTATTTTTCTGGTATTTAAAGGTGCCTGTAGTTTCGACCTGCTGTTGTAAGCGTAAAAATACCGGTACCGCATAAGCCGGTAAGCATTTTTTAAAGCAAGCGGTCATAGCTGCCAAATCTGCATCATTTAATTCTAGATCGGGTTTTAGGGTAATCGCGGCCATGCCGGCACGACCATTGGTATTGGGAATTTCTACGCCATACACCACTGCTTCAACGATTTTGTCATACTCGATCAGCATGTTTTCCACTTCAGTTGTAGAAACATTTTCCCCTTTCCAGCGGAAAGTATCACCCAGACGATCGACAAACTGCGCATGACGGAAGCCGATATTGCGCACCAGATCTCCGGTATTGAAGTAAGCATCACCTTGGGTAAATACATCCTGCATGATGACTGACTTGTTTTTTTCCGGATCGGTATAGCCATCAAAGGGTGAACGGCGGGTAATTTTACCAATTAATAAACCAGTTTCGCCTTTTTTCACCCGTTTGCAATGGCCTTTAGCGTCCCGTACCGGCTCATTTTTATCTTTATCAAAGGCAATAATCGCATACGGTGTGGGTGAGAAACCGACGGTATTGTCAAAATTGAAAATATTGCTAAAACCGACATTGCCTTCACTAGAGGCATACAGTTCCAGCACTTCCTGAATGCCAAAACGGGATTTAAATTTATCCCAGATATTTGGGCGCATGCCATTCCCAATCATCTTGGTCACGCGGTGACCTTTTTCTAGTTCAGATGGGGGAGCATCCATCAGATAGCGGCACAACTCACCGACATAACCAATCGCAGAGGCATCAAATTTTTGCACATCCTTCCAGAAAGAAGAGGTCGAAAATTTACGGCGAATAGCCAGGGTGCTGCTCCCTGCAATGACACCGCACCAGCACACCACCATGCCTGTGGCATGATAAAGCGGCAGGGTACAGTACATCACATCATCTTTATTGAGATTCAGCACATGCCCATAGGTGCCATAAGCCAGCGTCCAGCGACCATTGGTAAAGATCACCGCTTTAGGTAGACCCGTGGTGCCCGAGGTGTAAATATAGAACAGCCCGTCTTTGCCCTGTACCGAATGAGTAGTTGATGGATTGAATTTGGGAGCAAGATCGGTTTTTTCAGCCAGGTTGATAAAGCCTTCAGGCGCCTGACCCGGATCGGCTTGAGTGTTTTGATCTGCAAACCAGTGCAGGCGGTCACTGCTAATATTCAGGTCATTACGAATCTCGTTGACTGCATGACGACACTCTTCACCCACAATCAGGGCAATCGGTTTGACCAGATTGATACTGTGCGTCAGCACCTTGCCGACTTGAGAGGTATTGACCAGAGCGGTGGTCACACCCAGTTTAGCCAGACCAATCACGCTGGCAATCAGCTCAGGGCGGTTCTCGACCATGACAGCAACAACATCACCTTTCTTGGCGCCCAAGGATAGATAGAAATGGGCAATCTGGTTGGCCCAGGCATTGAGAGCAGCATAGCTATAGCTTTGCTCTTCAAAACGCAAGGCAATGCCTTCCGGGTTGCGCTTGGTGGCTTTTTCAAAAGCCAGACCCAGGCCGGCCGGTGTGTTCGGAGTACGTAAATATGCCTGTCTTAGACCAGTGAGCAAATTGGGCACTTTGGTCAAAAAAGCCGGGATTTTGGCAGCGATATCTGCAATCCCAATCAGATCGTGTGGTTTCATTTGGGTCATGAGAATCCTATTTATTTTTCGTATCCGATACGTTCAATTTATATACAGTAGACGAGCTATCCATCTTTTAGCGTTAAAACACTAGTGCAATCAACCTATTCTGACTAAATCTAGCAAAAAAAACCTAGTCACCGAAATGACTAGGTTTTTTTAGATGACTGCAATTGAGCAAATTATGATTCAGTTGCAGTATTGGCTTTTTTCGGTGGACGACCACGTGGACGACGTGGACGAGCAGCCTGTTTCTCCGCTTTTTCAGCTTCGCTGGCTTCAGTGTCTTCTGTTGTTACTTCGGCCTGATCCTGGGCTTCTGTAACAGGAGCTTCTGATTCAGCATTTGCTTCAACTGGCGCAGCATCTTCAGGTTGAGCTTCAGTGACTGGAGTCTCTTCTGCAGGAGCTGCATCTACTGGTGCCGTCGTTTCAGTCGCTTGTTCAGCTGGCTGAGCATTTACGGTTTCTTCAATAGCGATTTCAGTGGCTACTGGAGTTTCAGTTGCTGCTGCTTCAGCAGACTCTGCTTGCGCTTCTGCTGCTACAGGTGCTTCTGGCGCAGTTTCAATTGCCGGAGCTGTTTCTACTTTAGCCTGTTGCTTGGCTTGTTGTAGGGCCTGTTCTGCAGCCTGCTTAGCCAGACGGCGACGCTCACGTGGATCGTTTGCGACACGTTTGTCCGACACCGGTTTTGGTGGAGTCAGGTCCAGAACTGGAGCAGGCTCTGCTTCAACCTTGGCTACGGTCACTTGAACATCACGGGTGACCGGTTTTTTCTCTGTGGCAGGCGTTGCTGCAGCCACCAGACTCGCGTTGTACTCTTTTGTGAACTTCTCTAGAGCACGGTTGAAGGTTGGCAATAAACCAAACTGTTCAATCAGTACGGAGCAGTCTTCACCATAAACATGGCGAATCAGGCTACCAATAGTGAACTGACCCAACGTTGGTACTTGTGACGGAGTCAATTTCTGAACTGTAGCCTGTTGAGGCTGTCCTTCACGTTGCTGACGACGACGCTGACGCGGATCGTTGCTGGCACGAGGTTTTTCAGCACTTGATTCTTCCGCTGTCACAACTTCTTCAGCAGGTGCTGTCAGTGCAGCTTCTACTACATTTTCAGCAGCGGCTTCTTCAACTGGCGCATCTGCCGGTGCAGTAACTTCAACCGCTGGCGTTACAACTGCAGCATTGTCATTCAATGCCACGATTTCGCTTTTCGCCTGGTCAATATTCACGACCATAGCTGTTGGCATCACGTCTTGACGTGGCGCATCGACCAACTCAACACGAAGCTGCTTGTCATTGACTGCTGGCGCTTCAACGACTGCAGGGGCTGCTTGTTGAGCCTGCTCATTCAGCACGCTTGGATCGCGGTGGCGATTTGGACGTTCCTGACGTGGCTGGTTACGGCGGTCACGACGTGGCATTGCCTGTTGTGGCTGTTGTTCATTGTTTTGAACATCATTTTGCTGAGATGGCTCGTTGTGATGCTGACGGCGAGAATTACGCTTGTTTTCACGTGCTTCATGACGTTGCTCTTGACGAGATACCTGAACCACTTCTTCATGCACCTGATGTTGCTGAGGAGCGGAAGCTTCAGACTGAACCTGCTCACGCGGTTCTTTGTGCTTCGGATTGCGTGGTTTTTTATTGTTATGACGCGGCGCTCTTTCATCACGCTCTGCCGGTTTTTCAGCATCACGTTCCTGTTTTTGCGCTACAGTCGATGGTGCAAGGTAGGCATTGCTGCTTGCCGGAGCAGCAGGTTGAGACACTTGCTGTGGCGCAGGTTGTGCCACTGGTGCAGACAATTGACCGAACTGACCACGGCTCACCGCACCGCCATTGATCATTTGTTCAATTGCTGCAGCTGCATTGTTGGCAGTACGCGATTGATCAACAGTCGCAGCCTGTTTTTGAACAAACAGGTTTTCTAACCATGCGCATGGGCTAGATGCAGGAGCAGCAACTTGTGCTTGGGCTGGAGCTTGTTGCGCAACAGGTACTTGCTGTGCATTTTGGTTTTGCTGGTTACGGCGTTTATTGTTTCTGCCGTTGTTTTGCTGTTGAGCAGGCGCTGGTGCAGCAGCATGCGTATGTTGTTCTTCTTCTAAATGCCATTCAGATGACTCATAACCCAACTCTTTTTCACTTGAACGTGTTGCTTCAGTACGTTCATAGCTGGTTGGTGCAAAGCCTTCGGCATTATAAGTGATTTCATAATGCGGTGTTTCCAGATGCGGATGCGGCAACACAGTCACACGTACATTTGAAGTCTGTTCCAAATACACCAAGGTGTGACGTTTTTCATTCAATAAGAAGGCAGCAATTTCCACTGGAACTTCGACTTGAACTTCACCATGACGTTCACGTAGCGCGATCTCTTCCACTTTACGCATAATCGAAAGTGATAAAGAACGAAGATCACGAACCATGCCGGTACCATGGCAGCGTGGGCAAACGTAGCCAGTCGCTTCTTCAAGAGAAGGGCGCAGACGTTGACGGCTCATTTCCATCAAACCAAAACGTGACAATTGACCGAACTGGATACGGGCACGGTCACTTTGCGTCGCTTCACGCAGCTTCGCTTCCACCATACGCTGGTTGCGGTCTTTGGTCATGTCGATGAAGTCGATCACCACCAGACCACCGATATCACGTAAACGTAATTGACGCGCGATTTCTTCTGCCGCTTCAATATTGGTATTTAACGCGGTGTCTTCAACGTCGCTACCGCGAGTCGATTTTGCTGAGTTAATGTCAATTGACACTAAAGCTTCAGTTTGGTCGATCACGATCGAACCGCCAGAAGGCAATTTTACTTCACGTTCATAAGCGGTTTGAATTTGACTTTCAATCGCGAAATGCGCAAATAAAGGTTCATTTAAGGTATAAGTTTTCAGTTTTTCTAACTGACGTGGCATTACCGCTTTTACGAAGTTATAGGCTTCGTTATAGGCTTGTTCTGAGTCAATCAGGATTTCAGCAACATCATCACGCAGGTAGTCACGAATGGCACGTGTCACTACGCCCGCTTCCTGATGTACCAACATTGGCGATGGACCTGAACTTGCAGTGCTCTGGATTTGTGCCCAAAGGTCTAACAAGTGCTGTAAGTCGAGTTGCAATTCTTCTTGTGAACGGCCAATCCCGGCAGTACGCACAATCACGCTCATACCACGTGGCACGTTCAGTGTTGCCAGCATTTCTTTCAGTTCTTCACGCACTGAACCGGAAATCTGACGGCTGATACCACCACCTTTCGGGTTGTTTGGCATTAATACCAAATAACGGCCAGCAAGTGAGATAAAAGTAGACAGGGCAGCGCCTTTATTGCCACGCTCTTCTTTTTCCACCTGAACCAGAAGCTCGGTGCCTTCAGTGATCAGTTCACGGATATTCGAAGTTTGGCGAGGGTCGGCTTTGTAATATGAATTCGCGATTTCACGCATTGACAGGAAGCCTTGGCGACCTGCACCGTATTCAACGAATACAGCTTCTAAAGAAGGTTCAACGCGAGTCACGTGACCTTTGTAGATATTGGATTTTTTTTGTTCACGGGTACGATTTTCTAAATCAAAATCGTAAAGACGCTGACCAGTGACAAGTGCAACGCGAATTTCTTCGGCATGTGTTGCATTAATCAACATACGTTTCATGG
Source organism: Acinetobacter lwoffii (assembly GCF_052078135.1). GTDB lineage: Bacteria > Pseudomonadota > Gammaproteobacteria > Pseudomonadales > Moraxellaceae > Acinetobacter > Acinetobacter lwoffii_Z. The sequence continues at coordinate 240,947 of NZ_JBQGUZ010000001.1, read as the reverse complement.
GTGTAACACCTTATAGTGATACACAGCAAAAAATCGCTATACACGTAGCGAACATCACACATCACGGATCAATGGCTCAAATCTGCAATGAATTTCATTGTGGTTTGAGTCTTTTATGACCGAGCTCTATTTAATATAGATGGGCTTCGGTTTTTGATTCACGTATTGATGATGGCAATACGGCTTCAATCTTTAAACGGATTAAAGTCACCTGAACGCTTCACTGGCGGACGAGCGGTGCATTGGATGTGTGTAACTTTCACTGTCACATTGCTCGAAGATCATCCCTTCTTTATAGAAAGTGTCTTGATACGGAATTGTCGTCGTATCTTTACAAACTGTGCAGATCCAATGCATCAACGCTGTAGCCTGAAGTCGTCTTCAGGTTGCGACTAATCTGATGTGTATCAGTTTACGTTTAAAAACCAACAAAGTTGGCGACATATTTTTTAAGACAAACTGATTTATGTACCTGAGGTACAATTAAACGCAACAGTTTGCTTTGTTTGCCGATATAATAAGCCTTCGGCGTGGCATAATTCTTTGGGGACCTTCCCGTATCATGTGAGTCTTTAATTGAACAATCAAGTTCAGAAAAATCTGAAATGATTCAACTTTTACTCACAAACGATGGTTTCCGTGCGCTGACTATATCAAACCTTGCATCATCTGCCTATGGGCTAAGCTTATGTTTCTTGTGTAAAGCATAACCTAAGTGATCAGTTTTTAATCAATTTTAGTATTTTTTGGGTCATAGTAACTGTATGAATTCTACGCAACAATGGCAAAACGTCACTTGGTTTGAAGTGGATGAACATCAAGATGGACAACGCATCGATAATTTCCTGTTTAGTCGTCTGAAAGGTGTGCCAAAAAGCCGTATCTATCGTCTGATTCGTGAAGGCCAGGTTCGCGTTAATAAAAAACGCATTAAAGCAGAAACCAAACTCGCAATCGGTGACCAGATTCGCGTTGCGCCGATTCGCTATGAACAAAAAGATGAATCTGCTGCACCTGTTTCTGACAAAGTGGCACAAGGCTTATTGGCCCGTGTGATTTATGAAGATGAAGGTTTGATGGTCGTGAATAAACCTTCCGGGATTGCTGTGCATGGTGGTAGCGGTGTGGCCTATGGCCTGATTGAGGGCTTGCGTGCCGCAACCGGTAAAAAGTATCTGGAACTGATTCACCGGATTGACCGTGATACTTCCGGTCTGGTGATGATTTCCAAAAAGCGTAGCGTGTTGAAAACATTACAAGATATGTTGCGTGAACATAAAATCAAAAAAACCTATGCCGCTGTAGTAAAAGGGCAGGTCAGTCTGGATAAACAGCTGATTGATGCACCTTTACATCGTTACGAGCTGGCCAATGGTGAACGTCGTGTCTGCGTGTCCCCGAAAGAAGGTAAAGAGTCTAAAACCCAGTGGAATGTGCAGGAACGTTTTATGCATGCCACACTGGTGTATGCATCTCCGCTTTCTGGTCGTACCCATCAGATTCGTGTTCATGGTTTGAGTATTGGTCATCCGCTAGTAGGCGATGAAAAGTATGGTCATGAAACAGAATATCGTGGGCCAAAACCACGCCGTTTGTGTTTACATGCAATGCGTCTGGACATTCCGGGCTATCCAGCAATTGAAGCACCATTGCCAGAAGATATGCAGAGTCTGGTGGCGCAGTTAAGAGCGCAGAAAGCGGATAAACCGGCTGCCCAATAAGGACTTATTTTTTCTTTTAATAAATTTAATCCACCCTCACCCTCCTTTGAAAAAGGAGGGAATTCCCCTATTTCTTAAAGAGGGCTAGGGGAGATTAAATTTCGAAAGAATCCTCTCCCTAAGCAGCACTGCTGAGCAAGTCTCCTTCTTGCACGTCGTTTAAAGCAGTGCTTTAAACTCGTTCAGGAGAGGGAACGTTACTTATTAAATAGTAATGTTGAATTAAAACTTCATTGATAATTCGACTTTATTGGTTCTTTTATTAAAGTCATTTGCTTAAGAATGAAAAATTCCTTCTCCTTGTAGGAGAGGGCTTCAAGACTGAATCAAATCTAGGAAATTTTTTATGAACTCACCTGTAAAATTGGTCATTTTCGATTGGGATGGCACTTTATTTGATTCAGTCGGTCAAATCGTGGCGAGTTTGCAGTTTGCCGCACAGCAGTTTCAGCAGCCGTTAACGGATGCAGATGCGAAAAGTATTATTGGACTGGGTTTGCCAGAAGTCGCACAGCGACTTTTCCCGACAGTACCAGAATTACATACGGATATTTTGCAGGCTTATTCCGATCATTATGTTGCCAACTCATCAGGAGATTCCTGGTTTGAAGGCGTAGCGCACATGCTCGCAGATTTACAGCAGCAAGGCGTGAAGCTGGCAGTAGCCACAGGGAAAAGCCGTAAAGGTCTGGATCGTGTATTAAAACAGACGAACAGTGAAGAGCTGTTTGTGAGTACGCGCGCAGCCAGCGAAACCCATTCTAAACCTCATCCACTCATGTTAGAAGAAATTCTGGCGGAAACCGGTGTGCAGGCTGAACATGCGATTATGGTCGGTGATACGTCTTATGATCTGGAAATGGCGCAAAATATTGCCATGCCAAGCGTTGGGGTAAGTTATGGTGTGCATGAACCTGAACTTTTAGCACAATTTAATCCAGTCTGTATCGTGGATGATGTGGCTGCTTTGCATAGCGCTTTGTTGGCTAAAGTCCAATGGAAACAAGCAGTTTAATCCAGTATCTTGGTTGTAATGAAAAACAAGCAGTTCCCCGGTTTAAATTGGCTGGGGAATGCTGCAGATTTAAGCGCTGGTTCTTATCTTTTAGTCTAAAGTCGTAATTGTACTGATTTTATTCGGTCATATTATGGCAGTTATTTTGCTAAATAACGATGTGTTTTAAAAAATAAGATTTTGTTTTATTTAATTTTTTATAAATTATTCTTATAGATAATAGCTATAGCAAAAAATAAAATAACTATTGGCACAAACGCCGGATTTTTCCCATCCTAAAACTGTTTATTCCTATGCTCGCTCTAAGAAAGGCAGTCCATGCGGATGATCAGCCTGATCATTTTCATATTTTCTGTCCCTCTTAGATCCCGGCATAAGCCTAATTTTTGCAGTTTAAGGAAACATTGATGTCGAATTCTGCTGTTGTTGAATCAGTTGCACAAGCACTTCGTAGCGCTGAATTATCACAAACTGCGATTGCACCGATTCGCCCGGAACTTGGCGGTGAAAGTGCTGACGTAGATATCGCCTATGCCGTTCAGGAAGTGAATACCGAGCGTGCTTTGTCTGAAGGTCGCCGTCTGGTGGGTCGTAAAATTGGTTTGACGTCTAAAGTCGTTCAAGCGCAACTGGGTGTAGATCAGCCGGATTTCGGTATGTTATTTGCCGACATGGCCTATGGCGATGGTGAAGCAATTCCAGCTGGCCTTCTGATTCAGCCGAAAGTTGAAGCAGAAATCGCATTGGTGATTAACCAGGATTTAACCAAAGAAAAACACACGTATGCAGACATTATCAGCGCAACTGATTATGCACTGCCTGCAATTGAAGTGGTCGATAGCCGTATCGAAAACTGGAAAATCAGCCTGATTGATACTGTGGCGGATAACGCATCTTCTGCTGCATTTGTCTTGGGTTCTCAGCCAGTTAAGTTAGAAAAACTTGATCTTGTGAACTGCAAGATGGTGATGACGCGCGGTGAGGAAGTCGTTTCTCAAGGCGTGGGTAAAGCATGTCTTGCAAACCCACTCAATGCTGCGGTTTGGCTGGCTGATGAAATGGTGCGTCGTGGCCGTCCATTGTTGGCAGGTGACATCATCTTGACGGGTGCTTTAGGTCCAATGGTTGTGGCGCAACCAGGTGATGAATTCAAAGTTGAAATTGAAGGCTTCGGTTCAGTAACCGCTGCATTCGCTGCTGAATAATCAAGATTCCAAGAGAGTACATTCATGAAAAAGATTAAATGTGCAATGATCGGTCCAGGGAATATTGGTACTGATTTGCTTTATAAATTACAACGCAGCGAATGGTTAGAGCCTGTTTGGATGGTGGGGATTGACCCGACTTCTGAAGGTTTGGCGCGTGCTGCGAAAATGGGTTTAAAAACCACAGCTGAAGGCGTTGATGGTCTTCTTCCTCATGTGATTGCTGATGACATCAAAATTGCATTCGACGCAACTTCTGCCTATGTCCATGCTGAAAACAGCCGCAAGCTGAATGAACTTGGCGTGTTGATGATCGACTTAACGCCTGCTGCGATTGGTCCATTTTGTGTACCACCAGTCAACCTTGAAGCATTGCTACAAGCGGGCGAAGTGCCTAACGTGAACATGGTGACTTGTGGTGGTCAGGCAACGATTCCGATGGTGGCTGCAGTTTCTCGCGTTCAACCAGTTGAATATGGTGAGATCATTGCAACTGTATCGACTAAGTCAGTTGGTCCTGGTACGCGTAAAAACATCGACGAATTCACACGTACCACTGCGGGTGCAATCGAGAAAGTGGGTGGCGCGAAACAAGGTAAAGCGATCATTATCATTAATCCGGCTGAGCCACCTTTAATGATGCGTGACACAGTACATTGCTTGGTTGAAGGTGAGCCGGATCAGGCAGCGATTACTGAATCTGTACATGCCATGATCAAGGAAGTTCAAAAATACGTACCAGGTTACAAGCTGGTAAATGGTCCGGTATTTGATGGCAACCGCGTATCAATTTACTTGGAAGTTGAAGGTCTGGGTGACTTCCTGCCGAAATACGCAGGCAACCTGGATATTATGACTGCAGCAGCTGCACGTACTGCAGAAATGTTCGCAGAACACGTGTTCAATACCGCTGAAGCTTAAAGGAATACCAAAATGTCTAAGATTATTGTTCATGATATGACTTTACGTGATGGTATGCACCCGCAGCGCCATCAAACGACTGTTGAGCAAATGATTGCAATTTCAACAGCACTTGATGATGCTGGCGTACCTTTAATCGAAGTTACACACGGTGACGGCCTGGGTGGTTCATCGGTTAACTACGGTTTTGCTGCTGCAACGGATGAAGAATACTTATCTGCTGTTGTGCCACGTATGAAAAATGCAAAAATTTCTGCATTACTTCTTCCGGGTATCGGTACGGTTGACCATTTGAAAATGGCACATGAAATTGGTGTTTCTACCATTCGTGTGGCGACGCATTGTACTGAAGCGGATTGTTCTGAACAGCACATCACCGCTGCACGCAAATTAGAAATGGATACCGTGGGCTTCTTGATGCTTGCTCACATGGCATCTCCTGAAAAATTGCTTGAAGAAGCAAACAAGATGGTGTCTTACGGTGCAAACTGTATCTATGTGACAGATTCAGCAGGTTATATGCTTCCGCAGGATGTGATCGACCGTGTTGGTCACTTACGTCAACACTTAGATCCAAGTATTGAGCTTGGTTTCCACGGGCACCACAACTTAGGTATGGGTGTATCGAATACTGTTGCTGCTGTTCAAGCAGGTGCAGTACGTGTTGACTTGGCATCTGCTGGTTTGGGTGCTGGCGCTGGTAACACGCCACTTGAATTATTCATCGCTGTGGCAAACCGTATGGGTATGGACACTGGCGTTGACCTGTTCAAAGTACAAGACGTTGCTGAAGATCTAGTGATTCCAATGATGCACAACCCGATTCGTGCAGACCGTGATGCGGCAACTTTAGGTTATGCGGGGGTTTACTCTTCATTCCTGTTATTTGCTAAACGCGCTGAAGCGAAATACGGCGTATCTGCGCGTGAAATCCTGATGGAACTTGGTCGCCGTGGTACGGTAGGTGGTCAGGAAGACATGATTGAAGACCTGGCATTAACCATGTCTAAAGCGCGTGAGTTACAAGCTTAATTTTTAATACCGTGGTATTAAAATAAGGGCAATAAAAAAGCATCCGATTCGGATGCTTTTTTATTATTAAGTAGATTTAATAATATATTAAAACTCTGATCTCAGATATTTTAGTTATAGTGATAGGTAGGGATTATTTTAGTTTCATTTTTTCATTAAACATAAAAACGATAAATAAAAAATATTATCTTAAAGTTTTTAAAAAAATTGCTCTTATTAATAGAAGAAACAAAAATTTGAATTAAATATCTGGTCAAATTTTTATTTTCTTTAATCGGTTTAAAATCTAAGAGATTGAGCGCTTAAATCTGGGCTTGAAATATGCAGAGCTAAAAGAGCAAAAGTTTAATACTGTGGTCGGATTTTTTATTTAAACCGACTTGCGCATGATGGCTGCATGGATTTTATTAGCTGAATGGGGAACTCATCATGCGTCGTCACAATTTATGGATTGCAATGCTTGCTGCGACAGCAACTTTAGGGACAACTGCAACGAATGCAGACTTTATTGACGACAGCAATGTTCAACTCAAATTTAAAAACTTTTATCTAGACCGTCAGTATCAAGATGACTATTCATCACGTAACTGGGGTTCTTGGTCACAAGGGGTGACTCTGGATGCCAAGTCCGGTTATCACGATATCGGTGGTGGTGTGCAGGTTGGTGCTGATGTACTGGTGCAACATGCAGTCAAACTCAACGGCCATGATAAAAATCCGGACTGGGTTTTACCGCACGATGGCAAAGAATCAAAAGATCATTTCGGTAAAGTCGGCGCGACCTTAAAAGCCAAAGTTTCACAAACTGAGCTGAAAGTCGGCGAGTTATTGCCTGTATCTCCAGTCTTGGTATTCGATCCATCCCGTCAGTTATTAACGACTTATAGTGGCGCTTGGTTAGAGTCTAAAGACCTTAAGGATACCAAGTTAACTCTGGCGTATATTGATGGTATTAACAACCGTTATGACAACCAGTTCCGTGACTTAACTAAATTTGCTCCACCAAGTTTCTATGATACGGGTGCTGAAGCTGATGGCATGTGGATTGCGGGTGTAGACCACCAACTCACTAAAGAAGTAGGTGCGAGCTACTGGTATGCCGATGTTCAAGACATTTATCAACAGCATTATCTAGGTGTCAATTACAAAACTGCGCTTGGTGAAAAAACCAAATTAGATAGCCATATTCGTTACTTGGATAACTCGGAGTCAGGTGACAAGCTGTATGGTGAGATCGATAACCAGGCTGTGTCTGTCGCCGCAAAAGTGAATCATGGTGAACATAGCGTAGGTGTGGGTTACCAGCAAATGTTTAGTGATAGCGCATTCCCGACATTGGGTGGCTGGGTGCCACAGCCTTATCTGGCGAACTGGGGGGTAGCGACCTTTACCGCGCCAGAAGAAAAGTCATGGAGTGTTTCTTATGGCTATGACTTCTCTGAAATGGGTGCAAAAGGCTTAAACGCAACAGCCGTATATTTCAAAGGTTATGATCAGAAAGGTACTGGGGCGTATCAAGGTCAGAACTTCAATACGGATGAAGTGAATGCCATCGTGAACTACACTGTGCCAGAAGGTAAATTAAAAGGTTTGGGTGTACAGGCGATGTATATTGATGTGAATTTTGCCAATCCAGCAAAACCAGACCTGCAAGAATACCGTGTCGCCACCACTTATACGCATAAATTCTAATACCCGTATATTTTAAAAGCAGTCAGTCTTCTGGCTGCTTTTTGGTTTAAGCGTTCCATTGTTGCATTAAAGGCTTAGATTGAGTAGGGTCTTATTTTAAATTGATATATAAAACAAATACTTAAATTATATCTATTTTGTAGGGTGCAATCGTAATTTTGTATCAGTTTGCTGCGGCTGAGCGGTTAATATAAGGGTGTACACAAGTCATTTTAATGAGTCAACTTGACGTCGAATTCTTGAAAATAGAGGGACACGCAAGCGAAAGACTGTAAGAGGAAGCAATATGAGCACTGTTCAAATCCCTGACTATCAAACAGATCCATTCTTTGGCTTAGAAGATAAATGGATTGAAACCGCTGAAGGCGAGTTGACCCATTACCACGAAATTGGTGAAGGTACGCCTATTCTATTTTTACACGGTTCAGGTACGGGTGTATCGGCTGCGGCAAACTGGTGGTTAAACCTGCCACAAATTGGTGAGCAGGCGCGTTGTATCGCGATTGATACCATTGGTTATGGCCAGACTGTAGTTGCACCGGGTACTGAATATGGTATCCGTGCCTGGGTAGATCATGCGATCCGTACGCTAGACGCTTTGGGTATCGAAAAAACCTGGTTGGTCGGCAACTCTCTGGGTGGCTGGTTAGCATTCCAGATGGCACTGGATTATCCAGATCGCATTTTGGGTATCGTGTCTATGGGTACGGGCGGTGCAAAACAGACTGCTGCACTCAAAGCTCATGCAAACCCAGTTCTTACAGAAGAAGGGATCAAGAAAACCCTTTCTATGTTTGTCGTGAACAAAGACCTGATTACAGATGAACTGGTAAAAGTACGTTTTGCTTCTGCTGCAAATGACTATGCATCAAATCGTTTAATGGATGTGGTTGGCGCACGTGACCGTGACCGTTTCGAGTTCCCATTAGATTTCGAAAAAATGAAAGACATTACTGTGCCTGTATTGCTGATTCATGGTACGCAAGACGTGGTGATTCCGGTTTCTCGTACTTGGGACATCCTGAACATCGTGCCAAATGCTGATGCACATATCTTCAGCCAATGCGGTCACTGGTCTCAAGTTGAAAAAGCAGATGAGTTCAACACTGTGATCAAAAACTACCTGGCTGTTCACGGCGTAAAATAAGTTTGATACAGTTTTAAAAAAGGATGGCTTTGGTCATCCTTTTTTATATCGGAAATATTTAAGGTAGCGCACCTAAGTGAGTTTGATTCTCATTTATTTGAATAAATATAAAAATCTAATAATTTTTATAGGTTTGAGCTATTTAAACTGAGAAAAATCCGAATGAAACTTTATTAGACTTAAGTGGTAAATGCAGTACATTTAGAGCTAAAAATACACAATTTGGGTCAAGGGCAAGTGACAAATTTAAGCGCCAGAAATAGATTCTTTATTATAAAATAGAATTAAAAATGGATTCTTAAGCATAAAATAATAAAACAAAAAAAGCATATGCCTATCACAAGTTGAATGGCATATGCCTAATGCAGGGAAGAAATAGGATTAATTTTGTTCGCTACGGTTAATATCCAGATAGAACACACGGGTCAAAAGCTCAAGAAATTTGCTCACGACATAGGATTTGTTGTTTTTATGGTAGCTGACATACAGGTCTAAATAGGGCAACTCCACGTCCAGCGGACGAATCACGGTATTATCCATGGTTAGTGGTGCAATATAGCCAGGCAAAATGGTACAGCCTAGGCCCATTCCGATCGAGTTGATATTAAATAAAATATTATCGGCCTTTTGCACGATATTGAGTTCAATGCCGTTGGCTTTGGCAAAGTCCAGAATAGCCTGGTTCAGGGTCAAGGACTGCTCTGCTGATGGAATAATAAAATCAATACCATTCAATGCTTTAACAGGAATTCTTTCGTATTTTGCTAAGGGGTGATCTTTAGGCAGGAGAAAAATCAGCGGTTCACGAATCACGAACTGGCTTTCAATTTCATCACTATTGAAATTATGACGGGTAAATGTCAGATCTAGATCACCTTTTTTTAACAAACGCATCTGCTCATTGTTGTTCAGGCTGAGCAGTTCAATTTTTAAATCTGGGTTCTGTACACGTAGATTTGGCAAGATATAGGGGAAGATTTTCATCTCGGCTACCGGTACAAAACCGATACGGAGCATTTGCTGTTTGGCCTGTGACACCTGACGTGCCATGGCAACGGCTTTGTCCGCCTGTGCAAGGGTGAGACGGGCCTGTTCCAGGAATACGGCGCCTTCTTCGGTCAGCTCTACTTTACGTTTGGTCCGGTTGAGTAGCTTTACCCCGACATCTTCTTCCAGGTCTTTGATTTGCTGGCTAAGTGAGGGTTGAGCCGTATAAAGTTTAAGTGCTGCCTTACTAAAATTGAGCTCTTCAGCAACGGTGATAAAGTAGCGAAGGTGTCGTAATTCCATGTCATCAACCCAAAGAGTAATCCAAAAAATGTCTTACTATAATTTCCTCAAAGTATAATCTATAAACAACTATGTCGTGAAGATTATTTTCCCATTCATAAACTAAATGCTCTGGCGGGATTAATAGATGTTTTAATATAAAAATTCACGTGCTTAATAATTGCTTTAAGCTCTTAATTGAAACAAAAAAAATATTTCCCGAAAAACGCTGTCAAATCCATCATCGTTGAAAAGTTGAGTCTATTACTTTGTGCCAAAGATAGGTCACAGGAGAGCTTTTCATGAGTGGAAAAATTGATGTGCGCGAAATCGATGCTTTAGTCGATGCACAAAATGGACGTATTACGCCATCTATTTATACAGATCCTGACATTTACGAATTAGAACTCGAACGTGTTTTCGGTCGTACTTGGTTATTCCTTTGCCATGAAAGCCAAATTCCTAAGGCTGGTGATTTCTTCAATACCTACATGGGTGAAGATCCAATCATTGTGGCACGTCAAAAAGACGGCTCAATCAAAGCATTTTTAAACCAGTGCCGTCACCGCTCTATGCGTGTGAGCTTCGCTGACTGTGGTAATACCCGTGCATTTACTTGCCCATACCACGGCTGGTCATATGGCATTGACGGTTCTTTAAAAGATATCCCGCTTGAAGATCGTGCTTACCCGCATGGTGCATGTAAAGAGCAATGGGGTCTGGTTGAAGTGAATCGTGTGAAGTCTTACAAAGGCTTGGTATTCGCTTGTTGGGATGAAACCACACCTGATCTAGAAGAATACATGGGCGATATCGCTTGGTATTTAGATGGCGTTGTTGACCGTCGTCCAGGTGGTACTGAAATCATTGGTGGTGTACACAAGTGGGAAATCGAGTGTAACTGGAAATTTGCAGCGGAACAGTTTGCATCTGACCAATATCACGCCTTGTTCTCTCACGCTTCTGCGATCCAAGTATTGGGCGCGAAACCAGACGACGAATCTTCTAAAAAATTAGGTGCTGCGCAAACTGCTCGTCCAGTTTGGGAAACTGCCAAAGACGCGATCCAGTACGGTTCACGTGGTCACGGTTCAGGCTTCTTCTTTACAGAGAAACCAGACGCAAACGTATGGGTTGACGGTGAAGTTGCCAACTACTTCCGTGAAACTTACGACGAAGTTAAAGAGCGCCTAGGCGAGACTCGTGCATTGCGTCTTGCAGGTCACAACACCATGTTCCCAACTTTGTCTTGGTTGAACGGTACTGCAACACTTCGTGTATGGCACCCACGTGGTCCAAACAAAACTGAAGTGTGGGCATTCTGTATTGCTGATGCTGAAGCATCTCAAGAAGTGAAAGAAGCATTTGAACGTTCTGCAACGCGTGCCTTTGGTCCAGCCGGTTTCCTGGAGCAAGATGACTCTGAAAACTGGATCGAGATCCAAAAAGTTTTACGTGGTTATAAAGCGCGTCAAAACAAACTCATTATGGAAATGGGTAAAGGCAACGAAAAAGTACGTGAAGATGGTATCCCAGGTATCACCAACTACATTTTCTCTGAAACTGCAGCACGTGGTATGTACCGCCGCTGGGCAGATTTATTGATCCATGAAAAATGGGAAGACGTGGAAAAAGCAGCTGACGAATATGAGAAGGGGCTTATGAAATGAGTCAAATCAGCTTAGAACTTCATCACCAAATTAGTCAGTTCCTTTATCGCGAAGCAAAATTGCTAGACGATTGGAAATTCCGCGAATGGTTAGATACCTTAGCTGAAGATATTTCTTACACGCTACGTACCACGCCAAACGCACAAACCCGTGACCGTCGTCGTTCAGTTGAACCACCTACCACTTGGGTGTTTAACGATTCGAAAGACCTTTTAGAACGTCGTGTTGCTCGTCTGGAAACTGGTATGGCTTGGGCTGAAGAGCCTCCATCACGTACCACTCACATGGTGAGCAACGTGATTGTTGAGCCAACTGAAGTTGAAGGCGAATACGATGTGTACATGACATACCTTCTGTACCGTACCCAAAAAGAGAAAGACGTTACGATTTACTGTGGTAAACGTCATGACAAGATTCGCAAAGTTGAAGGCGGCTTGGGCTTCCAGATCTTCAACCGTAAGATCACCCTTGACCAAGTTACCTATAACTCACATAACCTGAGTGTGTTCTTCTAATGAATAAGATTTTTGTTTGCCAAGTTGACGAATTAGACGAAGGCGAAGCGTTAAAAGTGGATTGCGGCGTAAACGGTATCGAAGCGCTTGCTGTATTTAACAATGGCGGTGAATTCTTCGCTATGAACGATAAATGCAGTCATGGTAATGCGTCAATGTCTGAAGGTTACCTTGAAGATGACGGTACTGTGGAATGTCCATTGCATTCAGCACGTTTCTGTTTAAAAACAGGTGAAGCATTGTGTCTACCTGCAACTGATCCAATCAAAACATTCCCAGTGATTGTTGAAGATGGTGCGTTATACGTAGAGATGGCAGGAGAGTAATCATGGGTTGGCTACAAGGCGAAGTTGCACTGATCACTGGTGGTGGTTCAGGTCTCGGTTGGGCACTGGTAGAACGTTTCCTGGAAGAGGGCGCACAAGTGGCCGTTCTTCAACGTTCACAGTCTAAAGTCGATGCACTGAATGCACATTTTGGTGACCGCGTGCTGGCAATCGCAGGTGATGTGGCCAGCTATGAAGACAACGTCCGCGCTGTTAAAGCGACTGTAGAGCGTTACGGTAAACTCGACTGTTTCGTGGGTAATGCCGGTATCTGGGATCACTATGCCGATATCGTCAATACTTCAGGTGAGCAGCTGGAAAAAGCCTTTGATGAGATTATGGGGATTAATACCAAATCTCTGATTTTGGGCGCGAAAGCTGCACTGGATGAGCTCGTTAAATCTGAAGGTTCGATCATTTTCACACTGTCTAACTCTGCACTTTATTCTGCAGGTGGCGGTCCGGTTTACACAGCATCGAAACATGCCGGTGTAGGCATTATGAAAGAACTGGCTTACGAACTTGCACCTAAAGTTCGAGTGAACGCCGTTGCGCCATCAGGTATGAATGTGAACATCAAGGGTGCTGCATCTTTAGGTCAGGAAAATCTTGGCCTGCTCGATGCACGTGATCCTGAGAAAATCGCCCGTGGCATGCCACTGAATTTCTTACCTGAGCCGGAAGATATGACTGGTTCATATGTGCTCTTGGCATCTCGTCAAAATAACCGTCCTCTGACTGGTGTTCTGATCAACGCAGAATGCGGTCTAGGTATTCGTGGCCTACGTCAGCCACGTGCCGGTTTCTTTGACGAATAAACATCTAGTCTCATTCAAATGGACTTACCGGCAGCCTCTTCTCTCAGGGCTGCTTTCCTTCTAGGAGTCTCTCATGGCCGTTAAACTTATTTGTGCATCGCACAGTCCTTTAATGGAATTTGCTTCACCTCAAGATCAATCAAAAAAGCAAAAAGTTCGTGCTGCTTTTGAAAAACTCTCTGCTGAAGTAAAAGCTTACGACCCAACCCTGATCATCACTTTTGGTCCAGATCATTTTAATGGTTTCTTCTATGACCTGATGCCAAGTTTCTGCGTCGGTATTCGTGCCAAAGCTGCAGGTGACTGGGATTATGGTAAAGACAATGACCATATTGATGTACCTGAAGACAAGGCATTAGATCTGGTTCGACGTGTACTGGATGAAGGCGTGGATGTTGCCTACTCATACCGTATGCAGGCCGACCATGGCGTGACTCAGCCATTGCACTTCCTGTGTGAAGGTAAACTTGACCGTTATCCAACGATTCCAATTTTTATTAATGGCGCTGCAGCACCGATGCCAACTACCAAGCGTACCATCGCTTTAGGCCGTGCTGTGGGTCAATACATCAAGTCTTTAAACCTTGAAAACGAGCGTGTGCTTGTTTTAGGTACCGGTGGTCTGTCACATGATCCACCTACACCGCAAATGGGTGCTGTACCACCAGAAGTGGAAGAGTTCCTGATTGCAGGCCGTTATCCAACGCCTGAAGCACGTCATGCACGTCAATCCAAAATTATTGCAGTGGGTCAAAAGCTGGCAGCAGGGGATACGTCAGTTGCCGTGCCTTTGAATGCTGAATGGGATATTGCCCTGCTGGAAACCTTCAAGCATGCTGATTTTGCAACATTAGAAGCGATGACTGAAGCTGAAATCCGCCGTGATGGTGGTCGTGGTGGTCAGGAAGTCCGTTCTTGGATGGCTGCCTTCGCTGCCTTAAGCGAAATGGGTGAGTATGAAATGACCACACATTGCTATGAAGACATCAGCGAATGGATTGCCGGTTTCGGTATCGTATCTGCAGAGTTAAAAGGTTAAGAAAATGAGCAACGTAAACAACATCGTGATCGTGGGTGCTGGCCAGGCAGGTGCAAGCGCAATTTTAGAACTTCGTGGCAACAAGTATGAAGGCAAAATCACTTTAATTGGTGATGAAAGCCATCTTCCTTATGAGCGTCCACCGTTGTCTAAAGATGTGATTCTAAAACCTGAAGAGACCAAGATCGAAATCCTGTCAGAACAGAAACTGGCAGATTTAGGGGTGGAAAAAATTCGCGGTAATGGCGTGATGAAAATCAATGCCGAAGCGAAAACGGTTGAACTCCTGAACGGTGATGTTGTTGCTTACGACAAACTCTTGCTTGCAACAGGTGGCGCCGCGCGCCGTTTGCCTAATTTCGATGCTTTGGGCAAACACGTTTATACCCTGCGTAACCTGGAAGATTCACAAGCGCTGGTGCCTGTGCTTCAAGCCGGTCGCCGTATCATCCTGATCGGTGGTGGCGTGATTGGTCTTGAGCTTGCATCATCTGCACGTTATAAAGACTGTCAGGTGACTGTGATCGAAATGGGTCCGATGGTCATGGGCCGTTGTTCACCACAAATCCTGAGTGAATTCCTGCTGGAACAGCATCGTCAAAACCAGGTTGATGTGCGTCTTGAAACCAAGATTGCAGATTGCCGTTTAGACGGTGAAGAAGTCGTGGTAACGCTGGAAGGCGGTGAAGAACTGCGTGCCGATGCTGTAGTTTACGGAATTGGGATCGTGCCAAATGCACAGCTTGCAGTAGATGCAGGTTTGGATGTTGATGTTGCGATCAAAGTCAATGAACACTGCCAAACCTCGAATGCTGACATTTATGCAGCGGGTGATGTTGCGACTCAGTTACGTGACTGTGGCAATCACCGCCGCGTTGAAACTTGGGAAAATGCCAACCTTCAGGCAGGCATCTTTGCGCGTCACGTGATGGGTGTGGAACATCCGAAAGCCAATCCGGCCTGGTTCTGGACGGATCAGCTGAATATCAATTTCCAGTTTGTCGGCGATATGGCCGCAGCTGAATGGCATATCCGTGGGGAAATGGATGCAGCCAAAGGTGCAGACAATTCATTCGTGATGTATGGTGTGACCGATGGTCAGATCGTTGGCGGGATTGCCGTGAATGCAGCCAAAGAAATGCGTCATTTGAAAAAAATGATCAGCAAAAGTACGGCGTTTGATGTTGAAAAACATTTGGATATCGCGCAAGACTTACGCAAAATTGCTTAAGTTGTATTGAGATATCTTTGGACAGACCTATGTTTTGCATAGGTCTGTTTTTTATGCACGAAACTTGATGAATTTATCAAAAATTAAAACTTCATCTCAGCATGAATTCGCTATACGCTATTTTTGAAGTTGCTGATCCAGAACTTCTTGGCCTCGTTTAGGAGACTTATGAGTTCTTCATCATCATTGCCGGTCACGGCAAGTATTTACGCTTTATTGGTACTGATCTGGGCAGCAACGCCACTGGCGATTGTCTGGAGCGTGGCCGAGATTCACCCGATGTGGGTGCTGATCATTCGCTATTTCGGTGCCTCGGTTATTGCACTGTTCCTGCTGAAGATCATGCGCGACCCGCTGCCTTTTGACCGTACTTCAATGAAAAGTTATCTGGCAGGCAGTTTGAATTTAATCGGCGCGCAGCTGTTTATTTATCTGGCGGCCAATTATCTGACCTCAGGTTTGATGGCACTAATTTTTGGTTTTTCACCGCTGATCGCTGGTTTGATCGGGCATATGATTTTAAAAACCCATAAACTGATCTGGCTGCAATGGCTCGGCATGGCAGTGGCCGTCGCCGGTTTATGTTTTGTTTTTGCCGACTCGGCAGACAGCAAGATCAATCCCTGGGGGGGTGGTGCTGATCAGTATGGTGTCTTATATCAGCTCGATCTTCTGGGTTAAACAGATTAGTGCACCCTTGAGTCCGATGTCGCAAGCGACGGGGTCATTGCTGGTCTCTGCAGCGGGTTCATTCATTTTAGTGCCGTTTATCTGGCAACACATGCCGACTCAGTTGCCTAGCACACAGGCAATGATCGGTTTCGTATTTACCATGATCATGTCCTCGATTGTGGCAATGCTGTGCTATTTCTGGCTGATTCGTCGTCTAAATGCTTCGACCGTCTCATTGAGTAATGTAATGACGCCGGTGATCGCTCTGGTATTGGGAGCAACCTTAAATCATGAAATTATCAGCAGTCATGCTTTTGCCGGTATTGCGGTGGTGATGTTCGGGATCATCATGTATTTCTGGAAAGAATGGCGCGAGCAGTATTTTTCCAAGCATTAAAACTGTAAAAATCAAAAGGGCGAAAGCCCTTTTATTATTTGAGTAGAGAGTAAAGTGATTCAACAACGTGAGAGATCACGACTAAGCAACAATTTGTAAAACAACTTTCAAAAATAAATGATTAAGATTTTGATACATAAATTATTCAAGCTTGCACAAGCTTATTTAGGACAGTTTCAGGATGTCTGAATCCAATAAAATCGTAGTCTATGCAGCCCTGTTTGGCAATCTGGCGATTGCGCTGGTTAAATTTGTTGCGTCCTATATAACCAATAGTTCTGCCATGTTCAGTGAGGCAATTCATTCCGTAGTAGATACCTTGAATGAAATTTTACTGTTATATGGCATGAAAAAATCAGAAAAACCGGCAAATGCCAAACATCCTTTTGGTTATGGGCGTGAACTGTATTTTTGGGCCTTTATTGTGGCATTGATGGTTTTTGCGTTGGGTGCGATTGTGTCCATCTATCAAGGGATACAGCATATTCTTCAGCCTGAAGTCATGCAGGATCCATTAATCAATTATATTGTGCTGGGTCTGGCGATTCTTTTTGAAGGATTTTCATGGTCAGTGGCTTTAAAAACTTTTCGTAAACAAAAGGGAAATCTGGGATATTTTGAAGCCTTTCGACACAGTAAAGATCCAACGACCTTTACCGTGTTATTTGAAGATACTGCCGCCCTGGTCGGCTTGGTGATTGCGCTTGTCGGTATTTTTCTGGCGCATCAACTGAATATTCCTGAATTGGATGGTGCTGCATCGATTTTAATTGGTATCGTGCTGGCAGTATCTGCCTGGTTTCTGGCACGTGAAACCAAAGGTTTGTTACTGGGTGAAACGGCAGATCCGAAACTGCGTGAAAATGTATTGAATATTGCTCAACAGGATGCGGCAGTTTTCAGTGCTAATGGGGTATTGACTGAGCAGATGGGGGCTCAGCAAGTCATTGCATCATTGAGTCTGGAATTTAAAGATTATTTAACTTCTGATGAAATTGAAGCCTGTGTCAACCGGATCGAAGCGCAGATTAAACAGCTGCACCCGGAAATTATTGCTTTATTTGTGAAGCCGCAAACCAAGGCCGTATGGCTGGAACGAACTCAAGGTCGTGTATAAAGATCTAAAAATCATTTGAGGTCAGTATTTTGACTTCAGGTTGCCTTTCTCGCACAACTGATGTGATGATACTGATGTATGGGGAATTCCATCATAAAATCATCAATCGGCAGGCATGCTTTTGTCAGTATAGGCTTATAAATATTGAGTATCATTTTGTATTTTTAGACAGAAGGACAAGAGCAATATTTTTCTAGATAATCCCAGACTTCAGCCAGCCATAAGGCCGATGAAATGCCATTTTTTTGCTAAAAATAACAAAAACATACATGATTTTCTGTGACGGATTTCATACTATGTTGCAGTGTGCCTGTTTTTAGTTTGTATGCTCATTAAAAGATGCACCGCTTGACCATTTCAAGAGGTTGTTGTCTTGCATATAGCGAATAATAAATAGTGGATGTTTATGCAAGATCTTCTCAAAACTAAAAAATTCCAGTTAATCACGGAATCCAGTTGGAAACATCTCTGGTCTAAGCCAGTGTTTGAGTATCTGCATTCAGATCATTTCGACGGAAAACAGTTTCGTAATCTTGAGCATGCATCTCTATCGCGCGGTCGCTTTGATTTATATAAATGGCTCATTACCCGAAAATCCAAGACCTGGAATGTTAATCTTGACGAGGAACGTGCCGAGTTTTTTTCTCGTCCGCGCGCATTGCCACAGCAACGTCCAGATGCAGCTCTGGATGACTGGCAAGTCTGGTTTATTGGTCACGCCACCACATTAATTCAGATCGGCCCCTATAATTTCCTGACCGACCCGGTCTGGGCTGAATATGCCAGTCCATCGGCTTCTACAGGGCCGCAGCGGGTCATTCCGGCTGGCATTGCCTTGGATGAATTACCTCAGATTGATGCCGTACTGCTCAGCCATAACCATTATGATCATATGGATCTGGCTAGTCTGGAATGGCTGCACAACACTTTTGAGATGCCTATTTATACTGGTCTGGGTAATGCCTGGTATTTGCCAGAACATTATACCGTGCATGAAATGGACTGGTGGGAAAGTGCCTTTTTTGAAGAGATCCGGATTGTCTATACGCCGGCTCAACATGCCTCAGGGCGCGGCATGCGCGATCAGAACTGTGCACTTTGGGGAGGATTTTCTTTATTACATGGCAAGGAACATTGTTTTTTTGCCGGAGATAGTGGCTACGCCTCACATTTTAAAGAAATTCGTAAACGTCTGGGTGCACCGCGAATTGCCTTACTCCCGATAGGAGCGTATGAACCGCGTGAACTGATGCGCGCGATCCATATGAATCCGGAAGATGCCTTTCATGCCCATCATGACTTGCAGGCCAAATGTTCACTGGCGATTCATTACCGTACTTTTCAGCTCACGGATGAAGACCGGGATGCGCCGGAACATGAGTTGCATGAGATCATCAAGCATTCTTCCAAGTTGATTAATCCGTTTTATTGCATACGTGAAGGCAAACGAATTATTGTTTAAATATTTTACTCTGTTCCTGTTGGATGAGTTGAATGGCCACTACAGAAAGCATCAGCATGGCGGTATTCATCACCACAGGATTGAATGCTGCAGTAAGTTGCAACGGGGCTGTGAATGCAATCAGCAGTAGTAATCCAGCAAGTCCGATAATATTCAACCCATGCAAGAGTATGGACCGGTTCCATTTCAGAAAGCATAAGCCAAATAGCATTTCACATCCTCCGGAAAGTCCAACCAAGACTTTGGCCAGTGCCAGCTCAAAACCCATATTTTGCCAAATGCTAATTTCAGCGGGTGATTGGAACAGAATTTTTGGAATGAGTCCCTGATAGAGCCATAGTATGACCAAAGTCAGCTGGATAGTACGCAGTGGTTGTAGGAATACAGGTTTAGGATTCACGAACAGCTTCTTCCAGAAAATGGCGTTTATTTTCGCTGGATGGAATCAGGCAATACTCGGTTTTACCAAATAGCTTGTAACGATTTAAAGCAATCACACGATACAGAAAGTCGCGGATAAAACGCGGAACCAAATAATCTGCGCTCATTAAATTAAAAGGAAAACCGAGATGCTGCAGTACTTTCAGCAAGGCAGTCGATTCGGTATAGAGTGTGCCATCTTGAATGACGAGCATCGTGGTGTAATGTTCAGTGGGCATCTGATAATGTTCGAGCAGAGCTGTACCTAAAGGCGATTGGGCGGAAACCAGTTTAAACTGAATCTTTTTATCGTATTTAATCAGAAACCGTGTCCAGCCATTGCAGATTACGCAAACAGCATCAAATAAAACAATGTCGTGTTGTTGAATGATGTCTTCAATATTTGGATGCATTGTTGTATTTCTTTTTGTGCCAGCTTGTTTCTATAGTGCTTGATGCTGCAATAAAAAACCACCCGAAGGTGGTTTCTATACATGTCTAAACTGGCTTAGAGAAAGCTAGGCAAACCTTTGGCTGGATCGCTTTCACGTGCTGCTTGGGCATCTGCTACAGTCATACCTAAGGCCTTAGCAACGCCTTGCCCATAAGCTGGATCGCAAGCGTAACAGTTGCGGATGTGACGGTATTTAATGAAATCTAGCGCATCACCCATCGCTCCGGCCGTGTTATTAAACAGAGCCTGTTTCTGCTGGTCATTCATCAGGTTGAACAGGGCGCGTGGCTGGCTGAAGTAATCATTGTCATCTTCACGGAAATCCCAGAAATCGGCATCACCGGTGATTTTCAGTGGAGGCTCTCTGAATTCCGGTTGTTCCTGCCACTGGCTAAAACTGTTCGGCTCGTAATGTGGCAATGAACCATAGTTGCCATCCATGCGGCCTTGACCATCACGGCGGTTCGAATGTACAGGACAACGTGCAGCATTGACTGGAACCTGTGAATGATTCACGCCAACACGGTAACGCGCTGCGTCGGCATAGTTCACTAAACGTGCCTGTAACATACGGTCCGGTGAGTAGCTGATGCCCGGTACAAGATTACTTGGTGCAAAGGCTGCCTGTTCTACATCCTGGAAATAGTTTTCCGGATTGCGGTTCAGTTCGAATTCACCGACTTCAATCAGTGGATAATCGCCCTTTGGCCAGACTTTGGTCAGGTCAAATGGATGATAAGGCACTGTTTCGGCTTCCAGTTCCGGCATGATCTGAACGTACATTTTCCATTTTGGATAGTCACCACGTTCGATGGCATCAAACAGGTCGGTCTGGCTGCTTTCACGGTCTTTGGCGATCAAGTCTGCAGCTTCAGCATCGGTCAGGTTCTGGATGCCTTGCTGGGTACGCATATGGAATTTTACCCAGAAGCGTTCATTTTTGGCATTGATAAAACTGAAGGTGTGACTGCCAAAACCATGCATATGACGGTAACCGGTCGGAATCCCGCGGTCGGACATGACAATGGTCACTTGATGCAAAGCTTCAGGCAACAGTGTCCAGAAATCCCAGTTATTGGTGGCGCTGCGCTTGTTGGTTTTCGGGTCGCGTTTGACTGCTTTATTCAGGTCAGGGAACTTGCGCGCATCCCGCAGGAAAAACACCGGGGTGTTATTGCCGACCAGATCCCAGTTGCCTTCTTCAGTATAGAATTTTAAGGCAAAACCGCGAATATCGCGTTCCGCATCGGCCGCACCACGTTCACCCGCCACTGTTGAGAAACGGGCAAACATTTCGGTTTTTTTGCCGACTTCAGAGAAAATTTTAGCGCGGCTATATTGGGTAATATCATTGGTCACGGTAAAGGTACCAAAAGCACCTGAACCTTTGGCATGCATACGACGCTCTGGAATCACTTCGCGGACAAAGTTGGCCAGTTTTTCATTCAGCCATAAATCCTGGGCAAGTAAAGGTCCACGCGCACCTGCCGTCATACTGTTCTGGTTGTCGACCACAGGGGCACCAGCTTCAGTGGTCAGGTGGGTGACAGGGCATTTTTTAAAATCTTGGCTCATCTTTCCTCTCCAAGTTTTGAATATCTTATGTCGTTTACCTAGTATTCATAAAATATTGAGATATATGCTAATCAGATCAGGTTTCGCTATATTTACAATATCTTTAAATAAAGGGTGTTACAGCACAAAACGGAATTCAGGGTATAATTGAGTGAGCTCACTCAAAAAATATTTTTAAATTTAATAAAGTTTAAAATGTTGAAAATTAAATGGTTACTCTTAAAAAGTAACGGGTTTTCCACTCTGTGACAATATCAAATTCTATATATTTTGAATAACTCGAATAATGAATGGGATTAAACGAAAATAACAATATCTAAGTCGATAATATGTTTTTATCAAAGGATAAAAATAATAAGTGAATAGTATTGTTTAAAATAAATTTTATAACTGATTTATTTTAAACGTTTTTTTAATCGAGTTTTGTTGGGCTGAAGAAACCCATAAAAATAATGAATGAAATAAGGGTGTTTTCTGGCTATAACTCCCATTTTTGCATATAGAAAATCCTGGCTAAATGGGCTTTATTTTTGAAAAAGCATTGGCAAATATGCTTGAAAATTAGTCAGTCGGCCCTATAATTATCTCACTCCTTCCTCCAAATTATATAGAGAGCAAGATGGCCAAGAAAAAAACAGCCGAGCAGGTAGTGATCCACAATTTTGTGGCAAAACACATGCATGAAGTCAACAAAAGCCAGGTTTTTGTAGATCGAAAGAAAAATTCAAAACGTGGCTACAACAAGCACAGACAAGGGCGATATTCCATGGAAGATCGCCCTTTTTTAATGGCCGCTTAAGGTCTGTAAGGTGGCTGGGGACGACGTGGGGGCTGCTTAGGATTAGTTTTAACTGGAGAGAGCGGGGCGACAGGTCGGTTGTTACGAGTTTGCGAATATTGATTTGGATACCGGGATGATGTTGTCGATTCATCCGCGATTAAGTCATTAAAGAATTTATTGAGTTTGCTTTGCACTGGTGCTTTGTGGTGAGGGGAATGAGGCTGTGGTCTGGCCTGCTGAAAACTGGCAAATTGATCTTTTTGTTGGTGATAGAGTCTGGCAGCAATGACGGAGGGGTCATCTCTGCCTAAACGCCGCCGTTGCGATGCCGAAATTTCAATGCCCAATAATGGAGTCATTTTAGGCCGATCGGCATAGCTCATTGCTCGATTGCTGGCGGGGCGTATATAAGATGAACCGGAATTATGAGCTTCTTTGCGGGCAGCCAAGGCCGGTGCAAGAATGACCACATAGAACACCGCAACAATCATGAACAGGATGACCAGAAATTCCATAACCACCTCTACCACTGTCGAGGGACTGGAAAAAGTCCCGTATTAGGCACTCACCATACGTGATGCAGATTTCACCATATCCCCTAAACCATGGGTTCTGAAATAATATTCTAGCCAGCTTTTTACCATGAGCGGATTGTCCATTTTTAACACATGTTGCAGCAATTCTTGTGCATCACTCATCGGAACATGACAAATGGTTTTACGTACCCGCAAAATATTACTGGAACTCATTGACAGGGTATTAAAGCCCATGGCCATGAGCAAAACTGCAGACAGTGGATCGCCTGCCATTTCACCGCAGATACTGACCGGTTTTTCATTGCGATGACAGTCCTGGACCAGACGGGTCAGAGCACGTAGTACTGCAGGGTGTAAATGTGAATAGACATTGGCCACCCGTGGATTATTGCGATCCACAGCCAACAGATATTGGGTCAGATCGTTGGAGCCGACCGAGAAGAAATCCACCAGTTCGGAAAATTCATCAATCTGATGAAGCACACTCGGCACTTCCACCATGATGCCGAGTTTTGGTTTATTTACCTTGACCTGTTCTTCTTCTTGAATCGCCGTATGATCACGTTCCAGCAGGTAGAGGGCTTCTTCGACTTCGCTGACACTGGTCACCATCGGCAGTAGAATATGCAGGTTATTCAGTCCGATGCTGGCCTTGAGCATGGCGCGAATCTGTGAAGAAAAAATTTCTGGATGATCCAGAGTAAAACGAATGCCGCGCCAGCCGAGTGCCGAATTTTCTTCTTCAATCGAGAAATACGGCAGGTCTTTGTCGGCCCCAATGTCCAGCGTTCGCATCACCACCGGTTTATTGGCAAAATGACTGAGTTGCTGACGATAAATCGCACGTTGTTCTTCCTCGCCCGGGAAGCGGTCACGCAACATAAACGGAATTTCAGAACGGTATAAACCGACACCTTTGGCACCGCGCTGCACGCCACGCACCACATCAATCATCAGGCCGGTATTGACATACAGTTTTACTGCGACGCCGTCCGGAGTAATTGCATCTTTGGTTTCGTACTGGCGCAAATCTTTGGCAATCTGTTCTTCTTCTTTTTGAATTTCTTTATAGCGACTGCGCAGGCGCCGTGGCGGATTAATAAAGACACGGCCCTGATGTGCATCGACAATCATCTCTACATCATCGAGGGTGTTGATCGGCAGCTCAGTCACACCGACCACAGTCGGAATACCGAGAGCACGTGCCACAATCACCATATGCGAGTTCATGGCACCTTCAGTGGTGACAATCGCGGCAATTTTATCTACAGGTAGTTCAACCAGTGCCGCCGTCGATATTTCCTCACCAATCAGAATACTTTCATCAGTCAATTCACGGTGACTGGCATCGGCTTCCTGTAAACGTGCCAGAATGCGGCGGCCCAGATCTTTTAAGTCCGCCACCCGCTCACGTAAATAGTCATCTTCCATCTGGGAAAATTGTGCCACATGATTGTCAATGACAATTCGCACGGCGCCTTGTGCCCAGTGACCTTCACGAATAAAGGCCTTGATTTCTGCTGGCAGGGCATTTTCATCCAGCATACGCAAGAACACGCTAAAC
Source organism: Acinetobacter lwoffii (assembly GCF_052078135.1). Taxonomy (GTDB): domain Bacteria; phylum Pseudomonadota; class Gammaproteobacteria; order Pseudomonadales; family Moraxellaceae; genus Acinetobacter; species Acinetobacter lwoffii_Z. Next base: position 216,368 of record NZ_JBQGUZ010000001.1, on the reverse strand, counting down.
AGTGCGCGTTCCTCGGCCATCAACGCATCCTGCATTTTGTCATCTAGCGACTGGATTTCTTCGCGGACTGAATTCAGAGCATTATCTAATAGCTGGAGTTCTTCGCTGATGTCATCCGCTTCACGATCAGGGACTGCGGCAAGATCTGCTGGTGGATACAGAATCACTGCACGACCTAAGGCAATACCACCGGAGCCAGAAACTCCCTGAAAGGTTTTATAGGCGGGCAGGTTACTTGGCTTACGGAATACATCGATATTGCCAACGGCATGGGCATGGGCGATGACGCCAGAAAGCTGCGCACAGAGTGTCACCAGAAAGGATTCAGCAGCTTCAGAAAAGTCCTGTGATTCTTTATTCTGAACCACCAGTACACCCATGACCTTACGGCGGTACATCACCGGCACACCGAGGAAGGAGTTATAAATTTCCTCACCGGTTTCAGGTAAAAACAGGAAGCGCTCATGTTTAGGGGCATTGTCCAGATTGACAATTTCTTCACGTTGTCCAACCAGGCCCACCAGACCCTCACCGGTCTGCAAAGACACATGGCCGACAGATTCTGCATTCAGGCCTTTAGACGCCATGAGCAGATAACGCTGATTGCGTTCATCGAGGAGATAGATCGAGCAGACATCAACCTGCATGGCCTCGGCCACATGCTTGACCATAATGTCGAGTGATTCATGCAAACTGGTGGACGCATTGATCTCCTGAACAATACGTCTCAAGGTGTCCAGTTGCATATTCGACATAAGGTCTGCTCCGTCTATTCAGAATTTCAGTGATTAAGTTTATTTATAACAATAGCCGCGTAAAAAATCTGCATTATTTATGCGATTTTTTAAGGTTTTTGCTGGGGCAGTTGCTGACACAACTCCACCAGGGCTTTGCGGTAAACATCACGTTTGAAATTCACGACTTGACCGAGTGGGTACCAGTAACTGACCCATTGCCATTGATCAAATTCGGGCGGATCAGACAGATTCAACTGAATATGCTGAACGGGGGCCGTGAGTTTGAGTAAAAACCACTTTTGTTTTTGACCGATACAGACCGGATCAGAGTCCGTACGAATGTATCGATGCGGCAAACGATAGCGCAACCAGCCTTTGGTTTGCGCGACTATCTGGACGTGTTCGGGCAATAAGCCAACTTCTTCTCTCAGCTCACGATAGAGTGCCTGCTCGGGGGTTTCTCCATATTGGATCCCGCCTTGTGGAAATTGCCATGCATTATGACCAATGCGTTTTGCCCATAAAACCTGTCCAGCATCGTTTGCCAAAATGATCCCGACATTCGGTCGGAAACCTTCAGAGTCGATCATTTGGCTACCTAAAAATTGTTTAATTTATGCCTTTGCCATCGGGGAGCATTATTTCGTTATCCAACTCGAAAAAAGCAAAGTTTAAAAATGTTAAAATTGCTATGATCTTAACGAATTTCTATCGACTAGCGGAGATAGATTTACAATTTTTTTCTTAAATTTCAGTTTTAACGAGTATTTTCATGAAATTGGCGCTATTTGATCTCGATCACACCTTGTTAAACACGGATTCGGATCATTCTTGGGGAGAGTTTTTGGTCAGTGAGGGCCTGGTCGATCCAGTTCAGCATCGCGCCATGAATGACAAGTTCTATGATGATTATAAAAAAGGCCAGCTGGATCCTTATGCCTATAATGAATTTGTGTTCCAGTTTCTGACCAAACATGACAATGATTATTTGACTGAATTACATCAACTGTTCATGCAAAAAGTCATTCGTCCACAAATGCGTCCCGAAGGTTTTAAAGCCATTGAGCGCCACCGTGAAGCAGGGCATGCCTTAGTGGGCATTACCGCGACTTCAGACTTTATTACTGCCCCCATTTTTCGTGAATTCGGAATTACTGAAATTATTGCCACTAATGCTGAAGTCATTGATGGGAAATATACTGGTAAAGTCATCAATACCGCATGCTATCAGCAAGGCAAGCTGGTGCGTCTGGAACAATGGCTGGAAGGCCGTGATGTCACCGAGTCTTGGGCTTATTCAGATTCTATTAATGACCGTTTCTTGCTGGAATATGCGGATCATGCGATTGCAGTCAATCCGGATGATCGCTTGGAAACTTTAGCCCAAGAACAGGGTTGGAAAATACAGGACTGGTCGATCTAATCACTCCGAACTCATTGATGTGATTATTAAGTACAACTTCGGTTGTGCTTTTTATTTGCCTCATTTGAATATTAATGTTTTTTCACAGTCCAGCTGAATCAGACATGCTATGCTCGAAAAACAGGACATGATAACAATAGTAGATTCTGAGGTATGAGATATGACTCACGTTCGACCACGTATGACACATCTGTTCCAACAGCTTGGCTTGGATGCCAGTGCAGAAGGTATTGAAACATTTATTCACGAGCATCAATTGCATAAAGATCTGACTTTACTGGATGCGCCGTATTGGTCAGAGGCACAACGTCAATTTTTAAGCGAGAAAATAGCCTCTGATGGCGAATGGGCGATTGTGGTAGATCAACTCAATGAATCCTTACATGAAAATTCAACCAGTGAAGGATGATTAAAAAGCCAATCGTATGATTGGCTTTTTTTAGGCCATCACCTTACCTTTAGCGAATCCGTTTCCAGATCGTGACTTGTGACAGGGTATGTTGATACTTTCTGGCCGTTTCTCGAATCACAAAAGGCACATCTTGGGGTTCGGCCACCAATTCAAAGTGCTGGGTTAAGATATTGCTTATACCAGCCAAGGTCGTGATCTTTTCCCCATCCTGCTGAAAACCGCCCAGCCATTCGCTACGCGCCGTATGTTCTTCCAGCCAGGTATAGGGCGAACTCAGCATTAAAATTCCACCTATATTGATACGTTTATGAATCTGCAATAAAAAGTCTTTCGGATGATGCAGCCGGTCAATCAGGTTGGCTGCCAGAATAAAATCATAGCCGCTAAAATGTGCTTTCAGGTTGCAGGCATCGGCCTGAAAAAATTCCGTTTTCGACGCAACCTGATCCAAAGCGACATCTTCAAGTGAACAGCTTTTTTCTTCGCTTAATTCACCTTCTAGTGGCAGCTGATAACGTACCCTATGGCCTTGAGCCAAATAAACTGCTTGCTGGATAAAGCGTGCCGAAAAGTCCAAACCGGTTACCTGATCAAAAGAGCGTGCCAGTTCAAAGCTGGCGCGGCCGGTAGCACAGCCAATATCTAAGGCACGATGGCACGGCGTTTGCTGAAAATAGGGTTGTGCCAGATCGACCAGTGTTTTGGCAAAATTAGCGATACCAAAATATTCGATACCATACTGGAATTCCAGATATTGGGAGACCAGCTGGTCGCTTTCATAATGCGAAGGGAAATGTTGCAATGCTTGATCAGAAGCGACGTAGCGAAAACCAGCGTGCTGAAAGAAATGCCGTCTGAAGGCGTAGCGGGAACTATATAAAGCTTCATTGCCCGCCGAAATCCAGGAGCCACCTTTCATCAGGTTATGGCGACCGTCAAAGGTCGGTGTACTGAAATCATCATAAAATGGATGCACCTGAAAACCCTGAAATGGATAGATCGGGGTTTCAGTCCACTGCCAGACATTGCCTTGAATATCGTAAAAATCACCCTGCTTGAAATGATCCACCGGACAGGAGCTGGTGCCGTATTTCAACTCGATATTGGCCTGTTCAGGACTTTGTAAATCTGGATCCAGGTCTGAAACGGCATACAGGCGATACCATTCATCTTCAGTCGGCAAGCGAATGGTTTTTCCAAGCTGTTGCGATTTCCACTGACAAAAGGCCTTGGCTTCATGATAATTCACTTCTACCGGCCAATCCCAAGGCATCGGCACTTCTTCCAGCATCAGTCGCAGTGACCAACCCAATTCAGTTTTGCGCCAGAAACAGGGATGAGCAGCTTGTGAAAATTGCAGCCAGCCTAGACCTTCTTCACTCCAGTAGTGTTCGGTCTGATAGCCATCAGCTTCGACAAAGGCCAGAAATTCCTGATTCGATACCAGATATTTGGAGGCTGCAAAAGCTGCAACCTCGGCTTCATGCCGGCCGTATTCATTGTCCCAGCCATAAAATGGATGGTTAAAATCTTTCTGTAAATGCACTTTGCCTTCCGGCACATCCAGCAAGTGATTATCCGGAGCCATGCCGGTAATGATATTGGCGCGCCACTGCGGATGCTGGCGTACATACTCCAAAGCATGCTGGCGAATCAGCACGGAAGAAGTTTCCAGATGAATCCGTTCATGTTCGATGCCCATGATGATCGTCCACCAAGGATTTTGCCAGTTTAAGGGTAGAGTCAGCGGAGCATGTTCTAGAATGCTCAAGATCAGGGCACGTACCTGATGCCGATAATCACGGACTTCCTGCACACTGGGCCAGTCATAATGTACTTCGTCCAGGTCATCCCAGCTCATCTCGTCCACACCGATTGCAAAGATACTTTCAAAATGCGGATTTACGCGTTCGCTAATTAGCTTGCTGAGCAGTAGTTTATTGACAAAAAAAGTGGCGGTATGCGCAAAATAAAAAATCAGCGGATGACGTAAAGTAATCGGTTTGATGAAAAAAGCATCTTCATGCTTGAGGCATTCAAACAGCTGTTCATAGGTGTCAAAGGTATTCAGGAAATATTCGCGCAAGCCGTGCCGGGCAGTCTGTTCATCGGCAAAATCAAGTGCCGGCGTGGGCAGCAGCATTGGTTTGGCCGAAAGCCACAGGCTGCTTGTATTGGTTTTATCTTGAGAGTGGGGTTTTAGGGGAGAATCGAGCTGCATCCGTCAGGCTCCATCGAATAATTTTAAGCATTCTTCTGCACTGCAAAAGAATGGAATTGTCTTAAAAATACTCGAAAGATATCGCCAGATGGGGTGTATTTAGGTAACAAAATGCTGCACCGTTTTGAATGCAGCATGTTGAGAAAAAAATTAAATAGACAGGGAGGCGCCTTGCATGAGCTGAACCAAAGCCTGTGCCGCTTTGGACTGCGTACGACCCGGATGCCAGACCATACCCAAGCGACGGTTCATTTCCAGATTAATATCCAGCTGGTGCAGGTCATGATTGACCAAAGTTTTTGGCAGTACCGACCAGCCTAAGCCAATCGATACCAGCATCCGGATCGATTCCAGCGGATTGTTACTCATACTGACTTTCGGTTTGATGCCCTGTTTCTCAAATTCGGCCAAGGTGATTTGCGAGGTATAGGTCTGTGATGATGGCAACAGGCTTGGATAGTCGAGCAAATCTTCCAGACACAGATTTTTTTGCTGTGCCAGCGGATGAAACGGTGCCACCACAAAGACCAGAGGATCATTCCAGATGGTTACGTAATTCAGACGCGCATCACCACGGGGCGGCAAGGTTAAAAATGCCAGTTCAAGATCGCCGGCAATTACCTGTTCATGTGCTTGCTCGGAATCAACAAAATGCACATCCAGGGTCACGTCCGGATATTCCTGGACATAATGGCGCAAATGACTCGGCAGATGATGCAGGCCAATATGATGACTGGTACCAATTTTTAGTTTGCCCTGTACCTGACCCTGTTCATGGCTCAAGGTATAATGAATATCACCGAGTTCATTCAGCCAGTTTTTCACTTTAGGCAACAGAGAGTGCGCCGCGTGGGTGGCCTGTACACCACGTCCGGCAGATTCAAACAGCTTGACCCCAAAGTATTCTTCCAGACTGTGAATACGTTTGGTGACAGCAGGCTGGGTAATGAAGAGCTGATCTGCGGCCAGAGAAATCGAACCGGTTTCCATGACTTTCACGAAGGCTTCAAAGGCTGCGAGATTCATCTTAATCACCTATAAAGAATTTTTATGTGTAAATCTATTATTGTTATATTTTAAGAATAAATCAAAGTAAAATTAGCTCATCTATGTTGCAGTGCTGAATTACTATACATTTTCAAAGCCTTGGCATTTTAAAAACTAAAAAAGACCACCTATAAAGGCAGTCTTTCATCAGGAACCTCGACCGAAGAGTTTAGACGGTAATGTCCTCATTCTGCTGTTGGTTATTACGCTCCCAGATTTTTTCATGGAAGAAGAAAGCCACTGCCTGTACCGTTGGTTCTAATAAACTCAAGGCAATCGCCATCGTCAGACTGCCAGTCACCAAATAACCCACAATCATCGCTACGGTAATATGCATAATGTAGTAGCTGAAAGTCTTTTTAAACATGCGCTGGTTATTGTCTACAAAGCGTTGAATATGTGCCATGTCGAAGTTCCTTAAAAATAATCTCTGTCGATGAAGAAATAATAATAATTCTCATTTGATTTGTAAAAGCGAATATTTTTTATAACTTAATCGGAAAATTAGATTTATGACAATATAGCTAAAGCATGATTTGATTCAGCTTTTAAAAGATTCCAAAAAGTTTTTTAACTGATAAAAATGATAAATTAGATTTATGTGATTGCAGCGATATAATCAAAATCAGAGAAAGAATTTACCCAGTCCAGTGGAGTACATCGACATGGCAGGCGCAACCCAAACAGCAAAAACATTATATGATAAATTGTGGGACGACCATTTAGTAACGCAACGTGATGATGGTTCTGCCTTACTGTACATCGACCGTCACTTATTACATGAAGTGACTTCTCCACAGGCCTTTGAAGGTTTGCAATTGGTCGGGCGCAAGCCATGGCGTTTAAGCGCGAATATTGCCACACCGGATCATAACGTACCGACCTCGAAAAAAGAGCGTGAACAGGGTGTTGCCGGAATTGAAGATGAAACCTCGCGCATCCAGGTACAAACTTTGGATGATAACTGCAAGACCTTTAATATTGTTGAATTTGATATTAATGATATCCGTCAGGGCATCGCGCATGTGGTCGGGCCGGAGCAAGGCTTGACCTTGCCGGGCATGACTGTGGTCTGTGGTGATTCGCATACAGCAACCCATGGTGCTTTTGGCTGCTTGGCGCACGGTATCGGTACATCAGAAGTTGAACATGTATTGGCGACCCAATGTCTGGTTCAAAAGAAGATGAGAAACATGTTAGTGCGCGTTGACGGCAAATTAGGTCAAGGTGTGACACCAAAAGATGTAGTCTTGGCGATTATTGGCAAGATTGGTACCGCAGGTGGTACAGGCCACGCGATTGAATTTGGTGGGCAGGTGTTCCGTGACATGTCAATCGAAGGTCGTATGACCGTGTGTAATATGGCGATTGAAGCCGGTGCACGCGTGGGTATGGTCGCTGTCGATGACAAGACTATTGAATATGTTAAAGGCCGTCCTTATGCGCCGACTGCAGAACAGTGGGATCAAGCGGTTACATATTGGAATACCTTACATTCGGATGAAGATGCACATTTTGATACAGTAGTCGTGTTGCAAGGTGAAGAGATCGAGCCGCAAGTGTCTTGGGGGACCTCTCCTGAGATGGTTATTCCAGTGTCTCAGGCAGTACCGACTTTGGAACAAGCCAAAGACGAGGTACAACGCAATGACTGGAACCGTGCTTATCAATATATGGGCTTAAATGCCGGTCAGGCCTTGGCTGAGATTCAGCTGGATCGCGTATTTATCGGTTCATGTACCAATTCGCGTATTGAAGATATTCGTGCTGCAGCCGAAGTGATCAAAGGTCGTAAAGTTGCCGCCTCAATTAAACAGGCGATGGTGGTTCCGGGTTCGGGTCTGGTGAAAGCTCAGGCAGAAGCGGAAGGCTTGGACAAGGTATTTGTAGAGGCAGGCTTCGAATGGCGTGAACCTGGCTGTTCAATGTGCCTGGCAATGAATGCAGACAAGTTGCAACCGGGCGAGCATTGTGCCTCGACTTCGAACCGTAACTTTGAAGGTCGTCAGGGCAATGGCGGTCGTACTCATCTGGTGAGTCCAGCCATGGCAGCCGCTGCTGCGATTGCAGGTCACTTTGTTGATGTTCGTTCATTTTAATTGGTACGTAGGAGCACAGACATGAAAGCTTATACCGTTGAACAAGGTATCGTTGCACCTTTAGACCGTGCCAATGTCGATACAGATTTAATTATTCCAAAACAGTTTTTGAAATCGATCAAACGTACCGGTTTCGGTGACAATTTGTTTGATGAATTACGTTACTTGGATGAAGGTTATCCAGGTCAGGACAATTCAGTTCGTCCGATCAATCCGGACTTTGTCTTGAACCAGCCACGTTATCAGGGTGCGTCTATTTTAATTTCACGTGCCAACTTTGGATGTGGTTCTAGCCGTGAACATGCGCCGTGGGCTTTGAGTGAATACGGTTTCCGTACTGTTATTGCGCCAAGCTTTGCCGATATTTTCTTTAATAACTGTTTTAAAAACGGTATGTTGCCCGTGATTTTGGCTGAAGATATTGTTGAGCAGTTATTTAAGGAATGTGCGGCAGATGAAGGCTATCAACTGACCATTGACTTGCAGGCACAAGAAGTTCGCACCCCTACAGGTGAAAGCTTTAAGTTCGAAGTCGATCCATTTCGCAAGCATTGCCTGTTAAATGGTCTGGATGATATTGGCTTAACTTTGCAGGTGGCGGATGATATTCGTGCCTATGAAGAAAAAACCAAACAATCGCGTCCTTGGGTATTTGCCGAAATTCATGGATAAATCAGTAAAAATTGTCATGGCATGACTGCGATGCCCTTGCTAATATCGGAAGATTATTGAGTTTTTTGATTGGGTAAGACAGACATTATGGCGAATTATTGGAAACAGTGGCTTGCTTTAAGTTCAGTATCGGTGCTGTTGACTGCATGTCAAAGCATCGACACGATGAAACTCAAACATGCCAAAGAAAATACTGAGAGCAAAAGCAATGCCCTGATCTACTGTACAGGGACGCCAGATTGTCAGTTCGAACGCTTCAATCAGACCATTATTGTCAACGCCGACAATGGCCGCATCAGTGATGAGGCGCTGAAGCAGAAACTGGTGCGCTTGCAGGCCAAAAATTTAAATCAGGCCAATTCGATTTATTTATCTGTGCCGGCAGGACAGCATGAACTGGTCGTGCGTTTTTATCCGATCAGTAAGGATAAAGCGGAAACTTTACATGTATTCCATCGTTTTCAGGCCAATAACCGCTATAGCTTAAAAATGTTCCGTGACCGTAGTGCGCGTAGCAGCAGTTTATTAAATGCTTCGGCACCGGATCCGCTCTGTGTAGATCTGGTACAAGAGCAAAAAACCATTCGTCGTTTTTGCAAACCCTATAATGCAGTCACCGGGATTGCAGAGTTTGTAGAAAAGAAAATCTAACCTCTGTCAGGTCTGAATCTGACGTTTTAAACGGAAAATCTCATGTCTAAACAAATTTTGATTTTAGCTGGTGACGGCATCGGCCCTGAAATTGTAAAAGCCGCAGAGCAAGTACTCACACGCGTAAATGAAAAATTTAATCTTGATTTGACATGGGAACAGGGCTTACTCGGTGGTGCAGCCATTGATGCACATGGTTCACCGTATCCAGACGTGACCTCTGAACAGGCCAAAAAAGCCGATGCGATTTTACTTGGTGCCGTGGGCGGTCCAAAATGGGATACGATTGAGCGTTCAATTCGTCCGGAACGTGGTTTATTGAAATTACGTAGTGAACTGAACCTGTTTGCCAACTTGCGCCCAGCGATTCTTTATCCGCAACTGGCTGATGCTTCAAGCTTAAAACCTGAAATCGTAGCGGGTCTGGATATTCTGATTGTGCGTGAATTAACGGGTGGTATTTACTTCGGTCAGCCACGCGGTATTCGTGAACTGGAAAATGGCGAGAAGCAAGGCTATAACACTGACGTTTATTCAGAGTCTGAAATCAAGCGTATCGCCAAAGTCGCCTTTGAAATGGCCAACTTGCGCGGTAGTAAAGTGTGTTCAGTGGATAAAGCCAACGTGCTTGAAGTAACTGAGCTGTGGAAACAGACAGTGACTGCGCTGAAAGATGCCGAATATCCTGAAATTAATTTATCACACATGTATGTCGACAATGCCGCAATGCAATTGGTCCGTGCGCCAAAGCAGTTTGATGTGATTGTCACCTCGAATCTGTTCGGTGACATCCTGTCTGATGAAGCTGCGATGTTGACCGGTTCAATCGGCATGTTGCCATCGGCATCTCTGGATGAAAATGGTAAGGGTATGTATGAGCCTTGTCATGGTTCTGCACCAGATATCGCGGGTCAAAACCTGGCAAATCCATTGGCAACGATTCTTTCGGTGGCGATGATGCTGCGTTATACCTTCCGTGAAGAAGCCGCTGCTAAAGCCATTGAAGATGCAGTAGGTCAGGTCTTGGATCAAGGCTTGCGTACGGCAGATATCATGTCTGAAGGCATGCAAAAAGTCGGTACGGTTGAAATGGGTCAAGCAGTCGTTGCTGCATTGAGCTAAGCCTGTTTCGATTCAAAAAAACGCAGCCTTGAGCTGCGTTTTTTTATGATGGGCATATCAATCCAAACCGCTTAACAGGTTCGGCCTGTGGTACGTACCGCGGTCGCAATATTATCTTTGAGTAAGAAGGTGATTTTACATTGCAATTTGACATCATAGCCACCGGCAGGGCTTACTGACACGGGAATCGGTACAGTGCCTGTCCCTGTAGCAGGAAACTGTGCTACAGGCAAAGGAATGCTAATAGGGCGTTGTACCACATAGCTTAATTGCTTGGCACTGCGTTCAGGCCCACTGATCTGCTGGTAACCTAAACGTTTTAGATCCAGAGTCTGATCGATCAGTTGGCTGCTTTGCCCAATGAACTGTTGTAAGTAGGCATCACGCTGCGCAGTTGTTGATGAGGTGGTGCTGCATGCATTAAGCAAACTGAATGCTGTACAGCATACTAAAATCAGTGTGAACTTCATGAGTTATCCTCACACCAAATAAAATGAGTGTAAGCGCATTCCATGCAAAAATACTGTTGTGATTTGATACACGGTAGAAGTTTAGCGTGGTGAGGTTGATCCCTGATTTAATTAGATACAGGCTTTGAACTCGATGAGTACAGCTTAGCAAGCTCTACCGGTATAGCGGATGGCTTGAACAATTTCATCTTTGAGGTCAAACCAGATTTGGCATTTCATCTCAATGTTATAACCACCATTTGACGGTATCGGCATAGGTGCACCGATCGAGATACTCTGACTAATATTCGGGGTGCCCATCGGAATATTCATATCCCGAAAAATAGTGTAGCTGAGAAATTCTGTGGTTTGAATCGGTTGCTGGGAGGTCTTGAATCCAATGGCACGAAGATCAAGCTGGCTACGAACCTGTGCGGCAGTTTGACCTACATAAGGTTGTAGAGACTGATGCAGATGCTGATTGCCGCCGGTAGCGCATGCAACGAGAAACAAGCTGGAAAGTAGGGATAAGCATTTCATATTCATTGTTTTTATACATGTTATTTTTAATTCAATGAATAGTCGTGAATTTATAAGGCTGTGTCAAATTATTTTATTGATTGATAAATAATTCAAGTAATAAAAAAGCCACTAAAAGTGGCTTTTGCTTGCGCTAAAACTTAGCGTGCACGATATGTGATACGACCTTTAGTCAAATCATAAGGTGTCATTTCAACCTTCACACTGTCGCCAGTTAAAATACGGATATAGTGTTTACGCATTTTACCAGAGATGTGGGCAATCACTTCGTGACCGTTCTCTAAACGTACACGGAACATAGTATTAGGAAGCGTCTCGGTGACAACGCCTTCGAACTCGATGAGTTCCTCTTTATTGGCCATAGCCTACCTGAATGAATAAATTGGAAAGGCGCAAATTATAGTCAATTTTTTTGCAAAATACAAGACGAAACGGGCGTTAGACTGATCATCTGCCAGTAAAATAGGCGAACTGTCACGATAATTTTTTTAACTAAAAAGACACCTGTTTCTGTTGTCAGTTTGGTCAATCACAGTTAATCTAAAATTAATCTTTTTAAGTATAAATGAAGTACATACAAGGAAGGCTTTTGAGTGAGTCAGCTAACGGATGCATCAGTCGTATTGCGTTTAGGCTATCAGGCGATTCGTCGTGCGGGGTTGCCAACAGAAGAACTTTTGACCAAAGCAGGAGTGGCTTTAAATCAAGTAGAGGCCAATGACCGTACTCCGCTGAGTGCCCAGCATGCCTTTTGGGTGGCGGCAGAGGAAGTCAGCAAGGATCCGGATATTGGATTGCATCTGGGTGAACACTTGCCTCTTTATCGTGGTCAAGTGATTGAACACTTGTTTGTTTCATCTGAAAATTTTGGTGAGGGACTGAAACGTGCTTTGGCTTATCAGCGACTGATCAGTGATGCCTTTGCTGCCAAATTGGTGATTGAAGATGACCGCTGCTATTTAACCAATGGTGAACAGCCTTTTGCTGAGAGTCTGGTCAATCGTCATTTTACTGAATGCGCCATGTCAGGTGTCCTGCGTTTCTTTAAATTTATTACTGAAGGGCGTTTTGAGCCGATTTATATCGATTTTAATTTTTATAAAGGGGCACCTGATGATGAATACTTCCGGGTTTATGAGTGTCCGGTCAGTCTAGGTCAGAAAGAAACCCGTTTATACTTCGATCCGACTATCCTGGAATATCCGCTGTGGCAGGCTGAACCTGAGCTGTTGCAGCTGCATGAGCAACTGGCCATTGAAAAGCTACAGGAACTGGCAAGATATGATCTGGTCGGTGAAGTACGTCGTGCAATCGGCTCTACTTTGGAGAGTGGCGAAACCACGCTAGAAACTGTGGCAGCCCAGCTGAACATCACGCCACGCCGTTTGAGAACACAACTGAGTGAGGCACATACCAGCTTTCAGCAGATTCTCTCGGATTATCGCTGTCGTCTGGCCAAGCGTTTGCTGGCGAGTACCAATGAGAGCGTCGAGCGGATTGTCTATCTGACCGGTTTTTCCGAGCCAAGTACCTTCTATCGTGCCTTTAAACGCTGGACCAATGAAACGCCAGTGGAATATCGGAAGCGCAAGCAGCGTTAAAAATCCCTCCTAACCTCTCTTTAAAAAAGGGAGGAATTCCCCTCCTTTTAGGAGGGGTTAGGGGGGGTAAATATTCTAAAAAATTTAAAAACTATTCCGGCATATTCAGCCAGTGCGGACCTAAGGGTAATTCAGGTAATTCAAACTGCGCCGGATAATCAGCATGAATAAAATACAAACCATCTGCTGGCGCAGTCACACCAGCAGCTTTACGGTCTTCTGCCGCGAAAATATTATCAATATGATCGGCAGCATACATGCCCTGACCAATTTCCAATAAACATCCCATGATATTGCGCACCATATGGTGCAGAAAGCCATCGGCTTGAATATCCAATACCAGATATTGACCATGCCGGATCAGACGGCAATGGCTGACATGACGGACGGGTTGATTGGACTGACAGGCTGCGGCGCGGAAGCTTTCAAAGTTATGCGTGCCTTCAAACTTTTTCGTGGCGTATATCATCTGTTCAACATCAAGCGGTGCATAGACATGGGTGACCTGTTTATGCAGCAATGCCGGGCGCACAGGGTGGTTATAGACCACATATCGGTAGCGGCGCGCCTGTGCCTTAAAACGGGCATGGAAGCTGTGATCCATTTCTTTGATCCACTGAATCGAGATGTCTTTAGGGAGTTGGCTATTGCAGCCCATTAGCCAGCCACGTTCAGAACGCACGGCATTCGTATCAAAATGCGCCACCATATTGGTCGCATGTACCCCGGCATCCGTGCGGCCGGCACCATGCAGGCTAATCGGTTGATCGGCAACTTTGCTCAGGACCTTTTCAATGGTTTCCTGTACGCTTGCAACTCCCGGCTGTTGAGTCTGCCATCCCCGATAATGCATCCCACAAAACTCAATTCCCACCGCAAAACGCTGCATAATGACCTCAAAACCTTATTGATCGTACCAATGACGATGCCATTGCTCTACAGTGTCGTATTGTAAATACATTTTCAGGGCTTTTGCATACAGATCCGCATGTCCATAACTTTCATTCAGCAAAATTTTGCAGTGATTCACCCATTCGGCAATGGCATAGCGCTGATCCGTCGCACCAAAAGGCACTTGGGTGGTTAAGACGCAAATACAGCCCTGCTCATAGAGTTGATCAATGAGCGCAATCATGGTGTCATTGACCGCCAGGTTGCCAGTGCCAAAACCTTGCAAAAATAGAAAATGCGGTGGTCGAGCCAAGAGGTTGTTCAAGTTATTCAGCTGCTGAGCCAGATCAATCGGCTGCATCATGATGCTCATGCAGTTGAATTCAGCCGCTTTCGCAATATCTTCTACCTTGACCTGATAACACGGTTGATGGGTCTGGATTGCGATATTGGCCTCAAGACCGGAAAAGGCATTTAACTCAGTAGTATGCTGTTTCAGTGCAGTTTGCGCATGTAGCAGCTGATGATGGAATGCCAGATAGACTCCAGCGCTACATTCGCTGATGGAATCTAGTGCAAATTTCAGGTTATCCAGGGCATCACTAAATTCACGCTGTTCATTGCCTTGAGCATTCAGCAACGGATATTGGCTACCGGTCAGCACCACATGCGCCGAGTTTCCAATAAAATGTGCCAGTACTGCACTGGCATAACTCAGCGTATCTGTACCGTGAATAATCACAAAATGCTGGATTTGCCGCGATTGCAATTGCTGAATAAACTGTACCAGTTGCAACCAGTCGGTTGCTGTGCAGGCACTACTGTCCTTAATGGCGGGTGCATGGTGGCATTCTACAAAATACTGCTCTGCAAGTATCTGTTCGAGTTTTGGAATAAATAAATCAGCAGGCATCGGTGCAAGAGGGTCTCCCACGCAGCCGAATGTGCCACCCATATAAATTAATGCAATATTTTTTATCATAAAAAAAGCAGCCAATTATTGACTGCTTTAGTGTAAATCGAAATGCATCAAGATGCGATTTGATTCAGTAATTGCTCTGCGCGTTGCTGTTGTTCAGGAGTATATTCAGCTTCTCGCTCGGCAATGATTTCGCGGGCAGCGGCATAAGCACCGAGTTGAATATATTGCTGCGCAAGATCAAGATTGAGACTCGCTTCATTAACATCCAGTAATTCCGGGAAAGATTGTACGAGTGGATCATGCTGGTCTACGGCTACCTGAGCTGGCGTAGCAGGGAGGTCGAAACTCATCACTGTTGCAGCAGGCGCTTCTGGCGTGGTTTCCAAATAATCTAATTTAAAATCTATCTCTGCTAGATTGGTTTGTGGCGTTAGTTCTGCCATAGGTGCTGCAGCTGTCAAACTGGACAGATCAAACTCAGTCGCTGGCACCGCAGTTTTTTCAGCTGCTGGTACAGGTGTATCAAGTGAGAATGAAAAATCGAGAGGCTTGATTTCTTCAGTCACAGTTGGTGTTGTTTCTACTGGAGCAGGCTGTTCCAAATCCAGTTTAAAGTCTAAGACAGGTGCCGTTTCTGTTACTGCTCTAGTTTGAATATCTGTAGATGTAGTTTGAAATTCAAAATCTACAGAAGGAGCAGCAGGTACAGGAACCTCTTCAGCTTTTGGTGTTTCTACTGGGGTAGTCTTTGGTTCAAAATTAAATTCAAGTGGCTGAATATCTGCTACAGGTTCTGCAACAGGGGCCGGCTTGCTTGATTGAAAGTCCTGCTGCAATTGTTCAAATGCCAGTTCATTTGAAGGGGCCGGTGCAACCAGATCGGCAAAGGCATCTGAAGTTGAAGCAGCTTCCTGCGCAGAAGAAGTTTTAGGCTGGGCACTTGGAAAATCAATAGTATCTTGTACAGCAGATGAAGATTTTTCAAATTCACGCTGTTTTGCTTCAGCTTGTACCAGAATCTCATCTAAATGCAAAGAACGGATATGGTTAAGCAGCTGTGAAATCGCAAACTCATCTTTTTGTAAGATGTGAATATCCAATAACAACAGATAGAGTTCATGCT
Source organism: Acinetobacter lwoffii (assembly GCF_052078135.1). Lineage (GTDB taxonomy): Bacteria > Pseudomonadota > Gammaproteobacteria > Pseudomonadales > Moraxellaceae > Acinetobacter > Acinetobacter lwoffii_Z. Next base: position 200,458 of record NZ_JBQGUZ010000001.1, on the reverse strand, counting down.
GGGAATTATCCCGATTCAGTGCCTGATTAATCTGTGCTTCGGCCGCAAAAAAATTACGTTCCTGAATCAGGCCCTCAATTTTCTTACGTGTGTCTGCTGATAATGGCGTTGCTGATTTTTTTGTGACCCCGACTGGCTCCACCACCTTGGTTCTTTGTGGGGCAGCTTTTGACGCAGAACCAGGTTTTTTTGCTTTTACCGTTTTAGTTTTTGCTTTATCTGATTCTTGAGCATCTTGTCGTTTTTTAAAGACAATTAATACGATGATCAATATCACTAATGGAATCACATAAATCAGCATGTTTTACCCCTTGGGGATAGAGTAGTTTAAGTTCGCCTATCCCAATAAATCGTCATGTGTAACTTTTTAATTAATTGGCTTCTTATCTGCTTGTTGGGCTTTGAGCTGTTGTTGTAGCTGGGCCAGACGCGCATTTAATAACTGAATTCTGTGATCCTTCTGATTGAGTGCCAATTCTAATTCAGTTACGTTTCTCTGTAATTTAACGGTTTTTTCTCGGGCTGTCATAACTTTTAATGACAATTCCTTTGATGTTTGATTGCGTTCTGTGTTCTGGTTTGCAGAAACTTGCCCGGAATCGCGCTGGTTCTCAGCCACTAGGCTCATTTCTGCCTGATTCAGGCGGTATTTAGTCTTGCCAGTAGGCTTAGACGGTAGCTCGGTTTGCTTTGCCGCAGTGACTTTAATAGGCGCAGGTGTAGGATGAGTCGTATTTAAGTTCAATGCAGCACCTTTACGTAGACGATTGGCATTTCCTCCAATAAAAGCATGCTCATTGTCTTTTTTAATTTGTTGCATGACTTCATTGACAGGACGCTGCTGCTGTTCGGCAATTCTTGAAGCAATCCCCCACAGTGACTCATTGGATTGAACCACATAAGTAGGTGGAGTCTGATTCGGAGTTGCTTTGACTGGTGAGGCTTTTGTTGTAACTGGAGCTGGAGTTTTCACCGGATTGGCTGATCCAGTTGATTTTCTGGCTTGCTCCTCAGCAAATTTCTTCACCAATGGATCACTGGAAGCTGTTTGATGATCAGAATGGGACTCTACAGCTTTCTGCACATCTGCTTTATTTGATGCTGATGCGCTTTGATTTGCTGGCATCGTACTAGCTGGTTTGTTTGTAGTCGAAGCTGCTGCAGGAGCAGGCGATGCAAGAGTTGCTTGTGAGGTCTTTACTGAATCTGAAAGCGCCGCTGCAGTTTTAACTGGGGCTTGAGTATCGGGTGCAGTTACAGCCTCGCTTTTAAGCACAGGCGCAATCGCTTGCGCCTGAATCGCTGGACTTGATGTCATTACAGCTGGCGCAAATGCAGTTTTAGGAATGGAAGTGTTCGATAATGCAGGTGGTGCTGTGCGTTGCAATGCCAACGGCTTTTCTAACACCGGTGGCTTATTTGAGACTGCGGAAGCTGCTGTACTGTAATGGCTACTTACAGGTAAGTTGAGTGCAATATCTTTTTCGCTGACGACGACAACTGGTGCAAGCGGGCGTTCATTCTGTTTGAGACTGGCTTTTAATAAATCGGTTTTAGCTTGTAAGGGCGTACGGATATGTTGCAGACGTGCAGCATTGCCTTCCTTGATTTTGACAATAATATTCAGCTCGCGTTCTGTCATGGGGCGAGAAGAAGTAATAGTAATGACCCCGGTGCCGTTATTGCTGCGCCGGGTAAAAAAGTTCAGATGACCAGGTGGCTGATGCGATGCACCAATTGACATTAAATCTTCAGGTGAAGCCAGACTGACTTCAATCGGCAAATTGATATCAGACTGCCGAAAAGTCATTTCTGCATAGAGTAATTCCCCAGGGGCAGACTGAATCTGAACCGGATCTACATTAATCGCATAAATGTTTTGTGAAGCGACAATGGCAAAAATGGCAAGCTTTAATTTGTTATATACAGTCATCTTAATCGTGAGCTCAGTCATTATCGCATAGCGAAAATTATAGATTAACGGGATGTTTGTTTTTTGTAAAATACTTACGCAATAGTTACATAAAAAAGCCGATCAATAAAGATCGGCTTTTGGCTTTATATCCACAGGATATTAGGCATTTTTATAATCAATCAGAATACGCAGCATACGGCGTAACGGCTCGGCCGCACCCCAAAGCAACTGGTCACCTACAGTGAACGCACCCAGATATTCTTTACCCATGTTCAGCTTGCGCAGACGGCCGACTGGAACGCTTAAAGTACCTGTTACAGCAACAGGCGTCAGATCAGTCATTGATGCTTCACGAGTATTTGGAACCACTTTAGACCAGTCATTGGCACGTGCAATGATGTCTTCGATTTCATCCAAAGGTACATCTTTTTTCAATTTCAGGGTTAATGCCTGAGAGTGACAACGCATAGCACCAATACGCACACAGTGACCATCAATTGGCACGATCTGCTGGTTGCCCAGAATCTTGTTGGTTTCAACCTGACCTTTCCATTCTTCTTTCGACTGGCCGCTTTCCAGCTGCTTGTCGATATAAGGAATGAGTGAGCCAGCCAAAGGCACGCCAAAGTTTGCAGACGGGAAGCCTTCACCACGTTGTAATTCAGCAATTCTAGAGTCGATATCCAGAATTGGAGAACGCGGATCATCTAGCAACTCTTTGGTATTGTTATACAAATAACCCATACCATTGATCAGTTCACGCATGTTTTGCGCGCCTGCACCTGAAGCGGCCTGATAGGTCATTGACGTTGCCCATTCCACCAGATTGTTCTGGAACAGACCGCCCAAGCCCATCAGCATCAAGGAAACTGTACAGTTACCACCGACAAAAGTCTTGGTGCCTTTAACCAAACCATCTTTGATCACATGCATGTTTACCGGATCAAGTACGATGATGGCTTCATCATCCATACGTAAGGTTGATGCTGCATCAATCCAGTAACCGTTCCAGCCTTCAGCTTTCAATTTCGGGAAAACTTCAGAGGTATAGTCGCCACCTTGACAGGTAATAATGACATCCATTTGCTTCAGACTGTTAATGTCTGATGCATCCATAAGTGCTGGGGCGGTCTTACCGCCAAATGCGGGCGCTTCACCGCCTGCATTACTGGTAGAGAAATAGAATGGCTCAAAATGAGCAAAATCATTCTCTTCAACCATACGTTGCATAAGGACGGAACCGACCATCCCGCGCCAACCGACCAGACCTACTTTCATGTCACTTTGCCTCGGTGCGTTAAAAAATCAAAAGGGATTCGAGTGTACCAAAAAGGGACCCAACTGCAAGAGCTACACAATCAAAACATCAATATTCTTGAGAGAAATATCTGCTTTATGATACATACAAAATTGATAACGTCATTTTTCTTTTAGAAAAAATAATAACTTAATTAAGAGCGCAGTTTATGATATGGGTTATCCAAATTCTGGCAATCATTGTCATTTGGTTAAGTTTTTGGTCACTGATACCACGCGATGAATGGTGGATTCGGGGTGCGGATTTTCCACGCTTACAAATTCTGGTATTGGGCTTTATCGCCTTTATTCTTTTTCTTCTGGTTGATCATCCCTGGAACTGGTTGAATCAGCTGCTTTTTGTCGGGCTGATGGCAGCTTTGGCCTATCAGTTGAAAATGGTATTGCCCTATACCTTTATCTGGAAAAAACAGGTCAAGCAGGTCAAGCAGGATCAGCTGGATCCGCAACGTCAGATTTCCCTGATCGTTTCCAATGTACTTACTACCAATACTAAATATCATTTACTGATCGAGCAGATCCAGATTCATCAGCCAGATCTGGTTTTGACTCTGGAAACCGATCAAAACTGGCAAAATGCACTCTCGGTGATTGAAGCTGATTATCCTTATCGCGTGCCTGTGCCTTTGGATAATCTGTATGGCATGCATCTATATAGCAAGCTCGAATTGAGTGAAACTGAGGTTAAATTTATTCTGAGTGACGAAATTCCCTCAATTCATACTACAGTGATTTTACGCTCGGGACAGCCAGTACAGCTCTACTGTCTGCATCCCAAACCACCCAGCCCGACCGAGGCCAAGGATTCTACCTTGCGTGATGCTGAACTGCTGATTGTCGGTGATCAGATTAAGGATCTGGATGAAAGCTGTATCGTCATGGGCGATCTGAATGACGTGGCCTGGTCACGTACCACACGCCTATTTCAACGCATTAGTGGGCTGCTAGATCCGCGGGTAGGGCGTCATTATGTGAATACTTTTCACGCAGATTATCCTTTTTTTCGCTGGTCGCTGGATCACGTCTTTCACAGTACCGATTTTGCCTTGGTACATATGGAACGTTTACCGCATGTAGGCTCTGACCATTTTCCGGTCTTTCTGGTTTTACAAACCGGTCGGGTATTCGAGCATATTCAGGAAGAATTAGAACAAACTGATGAAGATGAGCAAGAAGCACAAAAAGCTATTGAAGAAGGCATTCAGAAAGCAGAGAAAGAGGAAAAAATAGTCACTGATGAAGTTGCTATGGCATATAAAGAAGGAGGCAAAATCTCTTAGCTTTTTAGAAGAAAAGTGTACGATATTGCTTACAACAGTTTCCGCTTCTTGCGAATGGGCAGGGGTTGGAAATCTGGGTATTCTAGGTTTATCAGCACAGGGAGTCGAGAAAGGATATTCTCATAAGGAAGACGAAGCTGAATGAAAACATCATGGATATGATGCTGAAAGGGACATCACAAAAAAGCAGAACGAATTATAATATGTGAAAGCACAACCTCATTAACCCGAGTTTTACAGGATGTAGAGCTCGGGTTAAATTATTTCAATTACTTAAACATGATTTTAAGCTATAGCCCTTCAAATTCCGTGATCAAATTGATTTAGTAAATTGATTTATAACCTTCAGGGCGAGTCTTAAAACGGCGGTGGAACCACATATATTGGGTCGGTGCAATGCGTAACTGCTGCTCGATTACCAGATTCACGCGGGTGGCATCTTCGACTTCATTTTCACCAGGAAAATTTTCCAGTGCTGGTTCAATCAGCACATGGTAGCGCGGATTATTAATATCGCCATGACGGTAGAAATATAAAGGAATTGCAGCCGCTTTGGTCATTTTTAGTAAACGACGATGTGCGGTTACAGTCGCCGCAGGCACACCAAAAAATGGTGCCATCACGCCTTGTTTTAAACCATAATCCTGATCCGGACTGTACCAGATTGCATGGCCATTTTTTAGATTGCGTACCAAGCCACGCATATCATCATGATCAATCTGGTTGGCATAAATTGTGGCACGACAACGGTAAATCAGCATGTCCAAAAGCGGATTATTCTGCGGACGATACACCACATCCGGGTCAAAATACTGTGCGCACAGGTAGCCACCTGCATCCAGCAAGGTTGAATGCGTGCCTAATAAAAGCATACCTTGGCCTGCGGCTTGTGCCTTTTGAATATGTTCCAGCCCTTCAATACTGACGCGACCCTGAAACCATTTCGGACTGTACCAGGCATTTAGCGTCTCAAACACACCCAGCATTTGATCGATAAATACCTGACGGGCATTGTCCTGTACCTGCTTTTCAGACCATTCGGGAAAGCAGACTTCCAGATTACGCAGCGTGGTTTCACGGCGTGATTTCAAGTATTTAAAAGAAAGCTGGCCCAGCAGGGACGCCAGACGATGCTGAATGGCCCAAGGTAAGATCGCCAGAATCATCAGGAAAATAATGCCCAGCCATTTGCCCCAGTATTGAGGTAACAGGAATGACCATTGAAATTCACCGGGTTGATATGCAGGCTGAGTACTCATAAAACAATATAGGGCCAAAAGATTAAGTGCAGTCTAACAGAGAAGATTATTGAAATAAAAAAGCATCTGTACGAATACAGATGCTTGAGTAAAAGCTCGGGGAATATTTAGCCGTTACTTAGGTTGTCCAGTTCTTCCCAGCGCTCTAATTTTTCCAGTAACAGCTCATCAATTTCAGATAAACGGTTAGAAAGTTTTAGTGCTTTATCGGAATCAGTCACAAATAAAGAACCATCAGCCAGTTGTGCATTGATCTCGGCCTGCTCTTTTTCCAGCGCTTCCATCTCAGCAGGAAGTTGCTCGAGTGCGCGCTGGTCCTTGTAGCTAAGCTTAACTTTTTTGGCAGCGACCGGCGCAGTCTCGGCTTCTGCTTTGGCCATGGCTTTTTTCACAGCACTTTTTTGATCAACCACGGTTTGATCCGGACGCTGTTCCAGATAATCCTGATACCCACCGACATATTCGTCAATATTACCCTTACCATCAAAGACCCAAGTGGATGTCACCACGTTGTCCATAAAGGCACGGTCATGCGAGATCAACAGCAGAGTGCCTTTGTAGCCACCAAGCATTTCTTCCAGTAACTCTAAAGTCACCATGTCCAGGTCGTTGGTTGGCTCATCCATCACAATCAGGTTCGATGGTTTCAGCAACAGTTTCGCTAGCAGGATACGATTGCGTTCACCACCAGACAAAGCTTTGACTGGGGTACGTGCACGCTCCGGTGAGAACAGGAAGTCTTGCAGATAGCTATAGATATGACGACGGTTGCCATTCACATCGACATGGTCAGAACCTTCTGATACGTTATCTTTGACTGATTTTTCCAGATCCAGTGCATTACGGAGCTGGTCAAAATAGGCCACTTCTAACTGCGTGCCGGTCTTTACCGTACCGCCATGTTCTAGCTCACCCAGAATGGCTTTAATCAGCGTAGTTTTACCGACACCGTTATCACCGACCAGACCGATACGGTCGCCGCGTAATACCAGTGCAGAGAAATTATTGATGATCGGTGCATTGTCACCGAATTTCACACTCAGGTTCTCGATTTCAAACACCAGTTTGCCGGAACGGTTGGCATCCTGAGTCGCCATCGTCACTTTACCTTGTTGCGAACGACGTGCTCTAGATTCTTCACGCAATGCTTTCAGGGCACGGACACGGCCTTCGTTGCGGGTACGACGGGCTTTAATCCCTTGACGGATCCAGACTTCTTCTTCAGCCAGCTTTTTATCGAAGAGCGCATTTTGCTTTTCTTCAGCTTCCATTTGCTGGGCTTTCAGGTCTAGATAACGTGAATAGTTACCTTCATAACTACGCAGTTGACCACGATCCAGCTCAACAATACGGGTGGCAATGCTGTCGACAAAGGCACGGTCATGCGAAATGAACAGCAGGGTCAAATTGTTTTGATCGAGCAGGAATTTTTCCAGCCATTCGATACTTTCAACATCTAAATGGTTCGTCGGTTCGTCGAGTAACAGCACATCAGGTTGGGTAAGTAAAGCACGTGCCAGCAAGACACGACGCTTACGACCACCAGATAAATCGGCAAGATCTGCATCCGGGTCCAGGCCCATTTTGCTTAAAATCGAATTGACTTTGGTTTCCAGCGCCCAGCCATCCAGCTGATCCATTTTGTGTTGCAGGTTGCCCATACGATCACAGGCGTCCATGTCACCGAGTACACAGGCTTCACTGGCAGCATGATAAGCACGCAAAACTTCCGATGCTTCACCGGCACCATCTGCCACGATATCAGCCACTTTACCTGAATCCATCGGTACATCTTGCGCCAGCATGGAAATAGTAATGCCGTTTTGTAATGAAACTTCGCCGTTGTCAGGCAGTAAACTTCCTTCAATCAGCTTAAGTAAGGTAGACTTACCCTCACCATTACGGCCAATCAAACACACTCGTTCGCCGCGTTCCAAGTTAAAATTCGCGCCGTCGAGCAGGGCGGGTCCACCAAACGCAAGTTGGACATCCCTAAGGGTAATATAGGCCATAATGTTTCCTGAAATCCCCAATGAGGACTTTAAATGACTAAACAACAAAATCTAAATGATCAGGCGTCATTTTCCGCACCCATTGAAGATTTGCAAGTGCGAATTGCATTTTTAGACGATTTAGTTGAACAATTGAATGATCAGGTGGCTAAACAGACCCTGGAAATTGCTGATCTGAAAAAGCAAATGACGCTGTTATATCAACGTGTTGAGTCTTCAGATCTGTCTGAAGGCATTGCAGAATTTGATCCGGTTGCAGATCGCCCACCGCATTATTAATTTGCAACCAATGATTTAATCAATAATGATCCTTAGCTGATCTAAGGGTTTTTTATTGAAAAATAAAAATGAGCCAATCAATAAGATGTTAAAAGAGAAGTATTTTTGTTTTGAATGGGCTTTTAAATTGCATTAAATCCGCATATAAAAGTAATAAAGCGCAGCGTGATGATCAAGTGCAAAAGAATTTTCCTGTTGAAAACAAACATTCGTGCTTGCAAACAGATTTCTTGCCGGCATTTCATAAAATGCAGTTTGGCCCTCTGCCGAAACAGGCCTGCACCCATTCAGCCGTAAAATTATTTGACCTTTCACTCACTTCCTACTCTAATACGGGCTCTCAGGTACATTCCGGAATTGCGTCCCATGCACCCAAAAGTTGTTCTACTCGACCTCGAAAATAATTTCCCCACAGCCAAGTTAATGCGTGAGATTGTGGCGCATTATTCGACTTTATATCTGTTTAGCTGTGCCGGAAAATTTGAATTCTCCTTAGAGGATTTAACCGAGCTTGCCGGCTGGATTAGCAGTGGTCAGGTGGTGGTACTGGACACGCCTGAATCGCCACAAAAAGAATATGAATATGCGGTCATTGTCGGTCAGCTTATGGCGCTACTGGAGCCGGAAACCGAGGTTGAATTGATCTCGGCGATGGACAGCTGCGAGATGTTGCAGCAGATGCTGCAAGCTTCTGATATTCCGTGTCACCTAATTCAGATTCAGCCTGATGAGACAAACATTCCAACCGATCAACCTAAAAATCATCTTCCGAGTCTGGATACCATCAAGAACAAACCTGCCTTGCAACTGGTGAAAAAATACTGTGATGCGTTAGGGAAAATGAGCGGCAAACCGAATACGGTGGAAACCCTAAAAAACTCAGTGGCGAATATTCTGCAAGTGATGCCGGTAAAAGCTCAGCATGTGGTCGGCATGTTGATTAACCTGAAAATCGTCAAACGCTATGATGAGCAAATCAGCTTCCGCAAAAAAGTTTTGAAACAATGGCTGCAACTCAATCTGGATGAACAAAGCCCGGTTGAAAATCCAAAACTGGATCAGGTCATTTCCCAACTGAAGGCAGAAGAAGCTCCAGTTGAATCTGAAATACTCAAGTCACCAATCCAGTCGGCACAGCAAGACCTGTTCAAGAACTTTGGCCGGATCGATCCGGTACAACTGGAAGTGGCGCGTAAACTGCGTGAATTGCAGGGCGATAAACCCAAAGACATTTATGAGCTGCGTGATTTACTGGAACAGTTATTTCCAAAATCGGACATCCGCTTGCTGCTGAAGGAGTTGATCGAGAAAGGTTATATTTACTGGAATGGTCACGAAATTTTATATAGTCATGAAATGTTCCTGAATTAATTTTATCGTGCAAACTTGCGTTTTATATTGTGCTTATGCAACTCTAATAATAGAACATAAAGGTTGAACTATGGAAAACACTGGAATCTGGGTGACGGTGGTCATCATCATTTTCGTCATAGGGTCGATTTTCGGGTTGCGCGTGAGCCCCCGAGAAAAAGCCTTGGGCCTGATGCGTGACAAAGCCCGTAAAATGGGTTTGCATCCACGTCTGGTGGTGGCACCGGACTGGACCAAAATCCCGAAGGCGACTGAAAGTCGTGCCAGTATGGTCGCGTACTACAGTGTGCTGATGCCAGATGCGCGTTTGCCCTTGATGCGCGCCCGTGTTGTCGATAATAAACTCGAAATCGTGCAGGGTGATGAGAAATTTAAAGATTTTCCCATTGCATTAAAAGGCATTTATGCTATTGATATGCAGGCCAACTGTGTCGGCATGTACTGGGATGAAGAAGCTGATTTAAGAGCGACCCAACTCGACGACATCAAAGCGCTGTTACACGCTTTGGCTGAACTTTAATTTAGAAATAAACAGGATTAACGGTTAATTATGGCGAACGCTCCTCGGTCCACATCAAAAAGCAGCACAGCGAAGTCTCCCGACGCTGGAAGCAAGCGTGCCCTAGTGATTGTGGAGTCGCCTGCAAAAGCGAAAACAATCAATAAGTACCTTGGTCCGAACTACATCGTAAAATCATCAGTGGGTCATGTGCGTGACTTGCCGACAGGCGGTTCTGCAAAATCGACAGAGAAAAAACCGGCGACACGTACCAAACTGACGGATGCAGAAAAAGCTGAAAAATCACAGAATGCGTTGATTAACCGCATGGGTGTCGATCCGGAACATGACTGGAAAGCCAAATACGAAGTCCTTCCTGGCAAAGAACATGTGGTTGCCGAACTGAAAAAACTGGCATCGCAAGTCGATGAAGTCTATCTGGCAACGGATATGGACAGGGAAGGAGAGGCGATTGCCTGGCATTTAAAAGAAGTCATCGGTGGTGATGATTCGCGTTATCAGCGTGTGGTCTTCAACGAAATTACCAAAAGCGCGATTCAGGATGCCTTTAAGCATCCGTCACGTCTGGATACCAATAAAGTCAATGCCCAGCAGGCACGCCGTTTCCTGGATCGTGTCGTGGGCTTTATGATTTCGCCATTGCTTTGGGAAAAGATTGCGCGTGGTCTGTCAGCCGGTCGTGTACAGTCGGTTGCGGTGAAGCTAGTGGTCGAGCGTGAACGTGAAATTCGTGCCTTCATTCCTGAAGAATACTGGCAGGTGTTTGCCGATACCAAATCGAAAAAAGATGATATTCGTCTCGAGGCGGTCAAGCAAAATGGCAAGACGCTCAAGCTACGCAATAAAGCCGAAACTGATGCCTTATTAAACCTGATCAAAGATGCTGATTATACGGTTTCTGCACGTGAAGATAAGCCAACCAAGGTTAATCCAAGTGCGCCGTATATCACGTCAACGCTACAACAGGCAGCCAGTACCCGTCTCGGTTTTTCTGTGAAGAAAACCATGATGCTGGCGCAGCGCCTGTATGAAGCCGGTTTCATTACCTATATGCGTACCGACTCGACCTTCTTGAGTGATGACGCGGTAAGCATGGTGCGTGGCCATATCGAATCGGAGTTTGGCGAGAAATATTTGCCTGCCAAGCCGAACCGTTATGGCAATAAAGCCGGTGCGCAAGAAGCGCATGAAGCCATTCGTCCATCTATGGTTGGCTTAAAAGGCGACAGCCTAGTGGGTGTTGAGCGTGATGCACAGCGCCTCTATGACTTGATCTGGCGCCAGTTTGTTGCCTGTCAGATGACTCCGGCAGAATATTTGTCTTCTACCATTTTAGTGGATGCCAATGGCGTGGAACTGAAAGCTAAAGGCCGTACCTTGGTCTTTGATGGCTTTACTCGCGTGCGTGGTGCCAATAAAGCCGATGACGATATTTTATTGCCTGCGGTCAAAGTCGGTGAAGTGCTTAAACTTGAGAAACTTGATCCATCTCAACATTTCACCAAGCCACCGGCACGTTTTACCGAAGCCTCACTGGTCAAAGAACTGGAGAAAAAAGGCATTGGCCGTCCATCGACCTATGCTGCAATCATCTCGACCATTCAGGATCGTGGTTATGTGAAACTGGATAACCGTCGTCTCTATGCCGAGAAGATGGGCGAAATCGTCACCGATCGTCTGAATGAAAATTTTAGTAATCTGATGAACTATGCCTTTACCGCAGATCTTGAAGGTCAGCTGGATAAGGTAGCAGATGGTGAGCGTAACTGGAAAGAGCTATTAGACAGCTTCTATGGCGATTTTAAACAACGTTTGACTACAGCGCAGGGTGAAAACGGAATGCGCCGTAATCAGCCTGTAGAAGTGGATGCGGTACACTGTAAAGAATGTGACCGTCCGATGCAGATCCGTACCGGAACCACAGGTGTATTCTTGGGTTGTTCAGGCTATAACTTGCCGTCGAAAGAGCGTTGTAAGGGAACCTTGAACCTGACACCAGTTGAGTCTCTGGCTGCATTGTCTGATGATGAGGCTGCGGAAACTGCTGACCTGATGTCGAAGAAGCGTTGTCCGATCTGTGAAACTGCCATGGACAGCTATGTGATTGATGGCGGTCGTAAACTGCATATCTGTGGGAATAACCCGGACTGTAGTGGTTTTGAACTTGAAGAAGGCGAGTTCAAAATTAAAGGCTATGATGGTCCAAGTATTCCATGCGACAAGTGTGATGGTGAAATGCAGCTGAAGACGGGTCGTTTTGGTCCGTATTTTGCCTGTACCAGTTGTGACAATACCCGTAAAGTCTTAAAGAGCGGTCAGCCTGCGCCTCCACGGGTGGATCCGATCAAGATGGAGCATTTACGTTCTGCCAAGCATGATGATTTCTTTGTACTGCGTGATGGTGCAGCCGGTTTATTCCTGGCGGCAAGCAAGTTCCCGAAAGTGCGTGAAACCCGTGCACCGAAAGTTGCCGAGATTCGTTCTGTTGCCGATCAGCTTGATCCAAAGTATCAGTTTATCTTGCAGGCACCCGATGTAGACCCGGAAGGGAATCCGACTCTGGTAAAATTTAGCCGTAAGAACCAGTCACAATATATTGGTTCGGAAACTGCAGAAGGCAAGCAAACCAAATGGTCTCTGGTTTATCAGGACGGAAAATGGGTTGAAGCCTAAACTCTAAGATTCAAAAAAATGCTGACGAAAGTCGGCATTTTTTATGTCAGAATCATGTATATAAAAAATTAAAAATAATATCTTGGGGTGGATGTGGATATTCAGACAAAAAAGTTCGCTGTATTAATCGATGCGGATAATTCTTCTATCAACGCGATTTCATCGGTATTGGAGGAAGTTGCGAAATATGGAATTGCCAGTGTCAAACGTGTGTATGGGGACTGGAGCAGCGAAACTTTAAAGAAATGGCGAGATGTACTCCTTCCTCATGCCATCACTCCGGTACAACAATTCGCTTATACCAAGGGTAAAGATGCGACGGATATGATCCTGATCATTGATGCTATGGATTTACTTTATGCAGGTGCATTAGATGGATTTTGTATCGTATCCAGCGATAGCGATTTCACGCCCTTAGCTTCACGTATTCGTGAAAATGGTCTAACAGTGTATGGCTTTGGCAAAAAAGCTACGCCTGAAGCATTTAAGAAAGCCTGTGACAAGTTCATTTATATCGAAAACTTACTTGTAGATAGTGAAATTAAAAATAATGAGGATGGTGAAGAAACAGGATCAATAGATAAAAAAGTTTCGGAGATTATCAAGACTAATGGACAAAAAACTATATCTGCGCAAAAGGAAATTCAGTTACCTGAAGGGATGGATCGAGCTACGCTTAACTTAATTTATAAAGCTGTAAAAGATAATGCCGATGATAATGGATGGGCGAATTTAGGGATGGTCGGGCAGTATATCAGTGCAGTAAAGCCTGATTTTGACTCTCGTAACTATGGTAGAGCCAAATTGTCAGGATTAATAAAAACTTTAAATTTATTTGAAACAAAAATAGAAATGAGTCAGATGTATTTAAGAAAAATGAAAAAGCAGAGTGTGTAATCGATATGTGGAAAAAGATTCGGATTCTGATTTTATTAATCATCTTATTGATTGTCGCGGTCAATGCCTATCGTGATCAAAACCAGAACTGGTCAAAGCCGATTATTGTGTTGCTGCATCCGATTAATGCCGATGGATTACCGACCACACAGCAATATATCCAGCAACTGTCAGCTCAGGACCTGAATGGAGCACGGGAATATCTGGAAAAAGCAGCTCAGCAGTATCGTGGACAGCCGACTTATTTTTATTTTAATTTAGGCCGTGAGCTTCAAGTTCTACCACCCAAAGTCCCTGAGCAAGACTCGCTCATCGATACAGTTTTATGGAGTTTAAAATTCCGGTTCTATGCTTGGAAACAGCGACAGAGTTCAGACCCTTCAGCTAATGTGACTTTATTTTTAAATTACTATGATCCTGTGCAGACCAAGCAATTGAAACATTCCACTGCCTTGCAAAAAGGCCGGATTGGTTCGATAAATCTATTTGCATCCAAACAACAAACTGAACAGAATAAAATTGTATTGGTGCATGAATTGCTGCATGCCTTTGACGCTTCGGATAAATATGATTTAGCGACAGGTCAACCGATTTATCCGCTGGGTTATGCATTTCCAGATCAGCAACCCTTATTTCCGCAAACCAAGGCGGAGCTGATGGCAGGACATATTCCACTGTCTCAAACCACCAGTAAAATGCCAGAATCTTTAAATCAAACCTTGATTAATGAGATAACTGCAATTGAACTGGGCTGGAAATAAAGACTTGTGGATAGTACTGGATTTATCCACAATTTAGACTTCATTTGTGGATAAAAGATTACATCATGCCGCTCACCTTTGTACTTGCTCCTGACTCATTTAAAGAAAGCATGTCTGCTGCGCAGGCTTGTCAGGCCATGCAACGCGGTATTCAGAACGTCATTCCGGATGCCCATATCATTCATGTGCCAATGGCTGATGGCGGTGAAGGCACGGTCGATGCATTGATTTCAAGTTTAAAGGGGCAAAGTATTGCATGTGAAGTGACCGGACCACTGCCTGAGCAACGTATTCAGACCTATTGGGGTTTGGTTGATCCAGGTCAAACTGCCGTGATTGAAATGGCCGAGGCCAATGGCATTCATTTATTGAAGCCTTCACAGCGTAATCCGATGCTCACTTCAACTTATGGCACAGGAGAAATGATCAAACAGGCATTGGACTTGAGTGTGAAAAAAATCATCATTGGGCTGGGTGGGAGTGTTACCAATGATGGTGGTGCCGGCATGGCACAGGCACTGGGTGTGCGGTTTCTAAATCATGCGGGTGAATTAATTCAGGTCCGTGGTGGGAACTTAGATCAGGTCAAATCAATAGATTTATCTGGACTGGATCCACGTTTAGCAGATACTGAAATAATTGTTGCATCGGATGTCAACAATCCGCTGTGTGGACCAAATGGTGCCTCTTATATCTTTGGCCCACAGAAAGGTGCAACGCCTGAAATGGTCAATCAGCTGGATCAAAATCTCGGTCATTTTGCCGATGTGGTTGCTCGGCAGATTGGCCGTGATCATCGTCATGTTGCAGGGGCGGGTGCTGCCGGCGGACTGGGTTTTGGTTTAATGGCATTCACTGCTGCTTCCATTCGATCGGGTGTGGAGCTGATGATTGAACAGGTTCAACTCAGCGAGAAGATAGCTCAGGCAGATTATGTCCTGACCGGTGAAGGTAAAATTGACAGTCAAACGTCTTTGGGCAAAACCCCTTTTGGGGTGGCACAGCTCGCCAAGCAATTTAATAAACCGGTGATTGCTTTTGCTGGTCTAGTCGGTGAAGGGATTGAGGATTTGTTTGAGTCAGGATTTAGCCAGATTGTTGGGATTAATCCGCCAGATTGTCCTTTAGAGGAAGCCTTAAATAATGCAGAAATGAACTTGGAGAAAGCTGTCGTTGAGATAGTTAAAAATCTTTTGACAGAGTGAAAGTATTTCTCTCTCCTGTAATCCAGCACGCCCTGTCGTTAGCTAATATCAAATCAGGAAATAAAATTGGAGACAGTTTCAGGACAACTGAAAAGCCATAATTCTGGAAGCGATCTGTTAAACTACATACATCCACAAAATGATGAGTGAAAATGAGTTTAGCCACCCTGATTGATGAATTAAACCCCCAACAAAAGCAAGCAGCGACCACAGAAGCAAAACACAGTTTGGTGCTGGCCGGGGCAGGTTGTGGCAAAACCAAGACTATCGTGGCACGCGCAGCTTACTTGATTGAGCAGGGTGTGCCTGCCAACCAGATTCAAATTCTGACCTTTACCCGCCGTGCAGCCAGTGAAATTGTGGCGCGTGTCGAACTTGCACTGGGTGAACAAGCCAAGGGACTGCGGGCCTCGACCTTTCATACCTTCTGTATGTATCTGCTGCGCCGTATTCCGAAAGCTTTTGGTCTGGAACAGTTTTCGATTATTGATCGTGATGATCAGTTGATGATGTTTCGTTTGATTCGCGGCCGTGATGACAAGAAAAATCCCAATCATCTGCCGAAGCCTCAGGAATTATGTGATTTGTATTCTTTTGCAAGGAATACCCGGCAAAAGCTCAGTCTGTCGCTGGAAAAACAGATGCCGGAATATCTGGCCTTAAAGGACCAGATTGCCGAAATTATGAAAGAATATGAAGCACGTAAGCAAGCGCGAAGTTTTCTGGATTATGACGATATTCTGGCGGTAGTAGCTACGGCGCTGGCACAGTCCGAAGGTCTGGTCGACTATGTCGCTTCAATCTGTCGGCATATGCTGGTCGATGAAATGCAGGATACCAATCCATTGCAATGGGCTTTGCTGGAGCCACTGAAAGACCGGATCAGCCTGTTCTGTGTCGGTGATGATGCGCAGTCGATTTATGGCTTTCGTGGTGCAGACTTTGAAAATATTCACCATTTCAAAGAACGTGTGCCAGATGCGCAGATTTTTAAATTAGAAAAAAACTACCGCTCGACCCAGGAAATTCTGGATCTGTCCAACTGGCTGCTCGATCAGTCTGAAATCAAATATGACAAACGTCTGGAAGCGTATCGCGGAGAAGGTGTAAAGCCGCGCATGCATATTTTCCCGAATGAGTTTGATGAAGCCAAATGGATCGCGATTGATATTAAAGAGCGTCATTATCTGCAAGGTAGTAAGTGGGGCGAGCATATGGTGCTGGTTCGTTCCAGTTTTGCCGCACGGCATATTGAGGCAGCCTGTATCGCGGCTAATGTGCCGTATCGCTTTATTGGTGGCATGAAGCTGCTGGAAACGGCGCATGTCAAAGATTTGCTCAGCATGCTGCGCGTAGTCGCCAATCCGCTGGATGATATCGCCTGGATGCGTTTCTTGACCCTGTGGAATGGTGTTGGTGATGTGGGTGCCAGTAAGCTATCGCAGCAGTTATTGGCTGAACCGGAAATGGAAGCTATTGCAGATAATTTGGAAAAATTTGGCAAGATACCATTAGAAACCATTCTGATCATGCAGCAGATGAGTGTGCTCAAAGGCGAAGTGCAAGCCTGTGTCGGTCTTGCGATTCAGGCGATTGAATCGCAGTTGGCGGAAAACTATAAAAAGGATTGGCCACGTCGCCAGAGTGATTTTGAACTGGTCAAACAGCTGGCCTCCAAGCATTCGCAGCTGAGTGAGTTTTTAGAGGAATATGTACTGGATCCGGTGTCAATCTCGGAAATTGAACGCCAGTCGGACCATGATGTGGTGACCTTGATTACCATTCACTCGGCCAAAGGCACCGAACAAAATGTTTGTTATGTGGCCAATGTCACGCCAGGCAATTACCCGCATGCACGTGCTCAGGGTGACTTTGATGATGTCGAAGAAGAACGTCGTGTGCTATATGTGGCGTTGACCCGGGCAAAAAATGAATTGATTCTGACCAAACAGAACCTGAATCATTGGGCGCGGGAAACGGTCGATGAGCAGGGGCGTAAAGTCGAAAGCTATTTCCTGAATGATCTCACCCGGCATTTATGCACCACGGAAACCCATTACAAAACCCGGCAGCAAACTGTAAAAAGTGCCTTGATTGAACGCAAGTCGATTAATTTAGATTTTGGGATTGATCTCGATTAAACTATAGCAAAGTTGTTTCATGCAAAAAGTAGAGTAGGCGCGTGCTTTTTGATATTTTTTGCCTATCTTCTTAAGGTTGTAAGATGAAAATTTTAGTTCGTAATTTAGAACGTACGGTCACAGAAGCCGAATTACTGAAACTGTTCCAGGAATATGGCACAGTGGAGACCTGTACTTTGGTGCTTGATGCAGCAACAGGCAAATCAAAAGGTTTTGCTTTTGTAGAAATGCCACATGGCCGTGAAGCAGTCAAAGCCATTAAAGGCCTGAATACTTTACGCCTGCACGGACATGGGATCCGCGTGAAAGCCACAGAAGATAAGCCTCAGGCTTAAACTCAAAAAAGGAGCACTTGATAGGCTCCTTTTTTATGGCTGAAATTTATTATCGCTGTACTTAATTAGTGAGCTCAATGCTCTGAATTTCAGTGCTGGATGGATTCAGTCTAAACATCTTTTGATTGCGAAATGCAGGCGAACCTTTTACTTTATAAAAGCCAAAATTTGTTTTAAACCTTAGGAAATCTCGATGACCCGTGTTGCTCGCTATCATGCGGACCGTACCAATCAAAAACTGTATTTCGCCCGTCTATCCTGCCAGCAAGCAGAGCAAACTGAACATGTACAACAGGCTCAGGCACAACGTGAAGCAACTGTGTTTCATTTGCATGGTGCTTTGTTAGCATTTTTACAGGAACTGGTGCGTTACTATCGCCTGAATGATCCTCATCCGACGCTAAAATCGATCGAAGAACTGATGGCGGCCAAAGGCCAGATTTCGCCGGAAGTGGCGGTGCTGCAACATTTATCCAAGAGCGGTTTCATTGCTGAACTGAAACGTGCTTACCGTCTGTGCCAGTATGCGCCCGAACCAAGTACCCCAGAACCTGAAGACGAAACCTCCTCAAATCTCATCATTAAAGTCACACAGTCTCCACAAGCATGGTTACCTGATACTGCTATATTGAGAGAGTGGCATCGTGACCTGACCCAATTAATTGATGGTTTTCGTAATGAGATGATTGAATTTTAATCGGATCGGCTGTACTTGAAAATGCAATTTTTAACCCTATATCAATTACTCTAATGATGCAAAGTGCACCCGGTGCTTTGCCACCATGTTGAACATGGAGGATATATGTCTATAGAACAGTTGAAAGATTTATTTGGTAATCAAGACGCGATTTTAGAACTCGTTCAACTTGAAGGTGGCGCGTTGGCTCTACGCAATGCAGGCTCACATAAACAGCCTTTGGTAATGATTCAATTTAATGATGAGGTGAAAGCTCTACTTGGAGAGCAGACGCCCGTGATTGCGCAACAGATGATTCAGGCAGCACTCTATGGTTTGCTGGAACAGCAGGTCAATGAGTGGCAGGCTGAAGTTGTGGATGAAGAACCAAAGTATATGAGTTAATCGTTGAAATTTATTTAGAAAGCACACTATCGGTGTGCTTTTTGAGTTTTATAGGTTATTAAATTAGGCAGATTTTAAGTACCATAAAAACGTTCATTTGAAATGAAGATGAAAAATCAGTATTTTAAAATTTAAGTCGTGAGCAGTCTGAAGCCAGTGTGTTAATAAAATCTTTGGCTCAGAGATATATTGATGTCCATAAAAAAAGTTGCCAGATCCGGCAACTTTTTTATTTGGCGTTTATTCAAAGAAAAACTTTAATGAGAAGGCGTATGCTGATGCGCGATCTCAATCTGGTTCAAAATATGATTGCTCATATTTTTTGCCATTTCTTCTTTGGCATAATAAACCGCACCGACATTATCCCGACGAATGGCTTCAGCTTCTTCCTTGCTTTCCGCACAGACCAGTACCTGAATTTGTGGATTCAAGGTCTTGGCAATATCGACGATTTTATGAATATCGATGATATCCATAGGGGAGATGACCAGTAAGCGCGCATGCTGAATATGTGCCTGAATCAGGACCCCGGCTTCAGTGGCTGCACCAGAAACCGCAGCAATGCCTTTTTCTCGTAGGTTTTCGACGATGTCACGGTTTTCTTCGGCAATGACCACCTTGATGTTTTCTTCCATCAATGAGCGGGTAATGCGACGCCCGACCTCACCATGACCAATAATGACCACCTGATCGCGCAGGTAATCCTGTGAGACTTCATCGGGTAACATCGCCAGAGGGTCACCACTGCGCTCCAGTAAGCGGGCCAGGGTCGAGCGTTCCCGAATCCATTTCTGTACCGGCTCAATCGCGGAAAAGATAAAGGAGTTAAGCGTAATCGAAATCAAGGCACCTGCCAGAATCAGGTTTTGACCTTCCAGCGAAAGCAGGTTGAGCGAAACACCGAGTGCAGCCAAAATAAAGGAGAACTCACCAATCTGTGCCAGAGAAGCACCGACGGTCAAAGCGGTATTGATCGGATAACGGAAGAACAGCACCAGTGCCATCGCGGCAATAGTTTTACCAATCATGATAATCCCGACCACGGCCAGTACATGTAAAGGCTGTTCCAGCAGGATGCGCGGATCAAACAGCATGCCGACGGAGACAAAGAATAAAATCGAGAAAATTTCACGCAGTGGCAAGGTTTCTTTTTCGGCACGATGACTGAAATCAGATTCTTTCACCACCATCCCGGCAAAGAAAGCACCCAGTGCCATCGACACGCCAAAGATCTTATAGGCACCAAAGGCAATCGAGACGGCAGCAGCCACCACTGTTAAGGTAAACAGCTCACGTGAACCCAGACGTGCCACCACCTGTATGATCATCGGAATCAAGCGTTTACCAATAATCAGCATGAAGGCAATAAAGCCTGCGACTTTGAGCAGGGTAATCCCTAAGGTAAGCCAGATATTCTCATCGCTTGCGCCTTCCAGCGCCTGCCCACCTAAAAGTACCGCAGTGGCAGGTAACAGTACCAGCGCCAAGACCATAACCAGATCTTCGACCAGCAACCAGCCAACAGCAATCCGGCCATTGATCGAATCGAGCAGGCCACGATCACCAAGGGCTTTGAGTAGAACCACGGTACTGGCACAGGACAGGCTTAGGCCGAAGACCAGCGCTGAACCAAAGCTCCAGCCCCACAGCATCGAAACTCCGACTCCGAGCAAGGTGGCAACTGCAATCTGTAAAATCGCACCAGGCAGGGCAATCCGGCGTACCTGCATCAGATCGTTTAGGGAAAAATGCATTCCGACGCCAAACATCAGGAACATGACGCCTAATTCTGCCAACTGGTTGGCCAGATGAATATCACCGACCACACCGGGCGTGTGGGGACTAATCAGAATGCCGGCAATAAGATAGCCGATCAGAGGGGGGAGACGTAGCCGTGCAGCGAGATAGCCAAAGACCAAAGCTAAGCCAAAACCAACAGCCAGTAATATAATGAGCTCTACGTCATGTGGCACTAAATACTCCTTTAGCTAGGTTTGTTGGGAAATAAGCACAAAAAGTGCCAAAACATGCAGAAAGTTTATCAATCTGGATAAAAAAAGTGCAAAAAAAAACGACCCGCAAAGGTCGTTTTTTTAAAGAAACTAAAATTATTTGATTTTAGCTTCTTTGAAGATTACGTGTTGACGGATTTTTGGATCAAATTTTTTGATTTCCATTTTTTCCGGCATAGTACGTTTGTTCTTAGTCGTGGTATAGAAATAACCTGTACCAGCTGAAGAAACTAAGCGAATTTTATCACGCATGGTTCAGACTCCTTAGATCTTTTGACCTTGAGCACGTAGGTCAGCAACAACCTTTTCAATGCCCAATTTGTCGATAATACGCATACCTTTAGTGGTTAAACGAAGACGTACAAAACGTTTTTCGCTTTCTAACCAGAAACGGTGGTGGTGCAGGTTCGGCTCGAACCGGCGCTTAGTTTTGTTGTTGGCGTGTGAGACGTTGTTACCAACGACTGGACGCTTGCCGGTAACTTGGCAAACCTTAGACATGGTGTAACTCCATTGATTTAGCCAACAGCAAATCTGTATGGCCAGTCAAAAATAAACGGATTGAAATCATTCAAGGGGCGTTTTATATCAAAAATGCGCTTAAAAGACAAGCGATTTTCGTCAAAACGCGGCACGAACTATATCGATAGCTCATGCCTTGATCATTTAGCGGAGAAGTGTCTTCGAAATCAGCTTGTGAATCGGTTTATTGAACGGTGGCAGAATGTATTTCAAGCTATACAGCTTTGGATTCGACATTACTGAGCGTTCATGCGACAAACTGAAGAAGCCTTCTGGGCCATGATATTTACCCATACCTGATGCACCGACACCCCCAAATGGTAGATCGTCCTGCGCAACATGGGTCAGTACCGTATTTTGCCCGAAATGCCCTGAATGGGTACGCTGTGCGACATAATCGGCACGCGCCTGATCAAAGTCGAAGTAGTATAAAGCAAGTGGGCGTGGACGGCTATTAATAAAGTCGATGACATCGTCAATTTGATCATATTCCATGATCGGTAACAGCGGGCCAAAGATTTCATGCTGCATGATCTGCATCATCGGGGTGACATTGGTCACGATGGTCGGTGCAATCTTGCGCAGATCAGCCGAGTTTTCACTGCGTGGATTAATTTCAATAACTTGCGCACCCTGTTCGCGAGCATCATCCAGATAACCTTGCAGACGGTTATATTGTTTGTCATTGATAATCGAGGTGTAATCCTGATTATGGGTGATATCCGGATACATGCTTTCGACACAGGCTTTAAAATGGTCAATAAACTCAGCCGTCTTGCCACGAGGCAGGAACATATAATCTGGCGCTACACAGGTCTGACCGGCATTCCAGAGTTTGCCCACCGCAATCCGCTGCGCAACATCACGTAGATCAATTGATGGATGCACCAGTACCGGCGATTTACCGCCTAGTTCCAGAATCACCGGAACCAGATTTTCGGCAGCGGCTGCCATGACGGTTTTACCGACCGCAGTTGAGCCGGTGAAAATCAGTTTATCGAAAGGCAAACGACAGAAAGCATCTGAAATCACACCGCCACCATTCACTACAGCGACCAATTCTTTAGGGAAGGCTTCAGCCAGGGCTTTTTCCAGAACTTCACCAAAAGCAGCGGATGCACTGGAAATTTTGATCATGGCATGGTTGCCGGCCGCCAGTGCGCAAATCAAAGGGCCAATCGACAATAACAGCGGATAGTTCCAAGGTGCGATAATTCCGACTACGCCTAAAGGCTGATATTGCACCCAGGCTTTGGCCGGCTGATGAATAATGCCGACATGACGCTTGGAAGGTTTCATCCATCGGGTCAGGTTTTTGCTGTAATATTTGATATGTTCCAGACAGGTGAGCAGTTCACCAATCTTGGTTTCCCCAATGGAACGGTTACCATAGTCCTGATTAATTGCATCAGCAAATTGATCTTGATACTTAACTAAGATACGCTTAAGTCGAGCTAAACGATCGATACGTTCCTTTGCAGTCGGCAGAGGGTAGTGTAAGTAAGCGTGTTTTTGTTGCGCCAAGACTTCATTCAGATATTGGCTATCAAAAAAATGTGGTGTCATTGATGTTGTTTTTGTGTGACTGTTCATGCCGCACTACCATTATTCAAAAATCGATTAATTAATTTTTAGAGCAAATACTCTAATTAGTCAAGTGACTTTGTGTGTTAGCCTGCTAATGCATGAACTGAATGGTTATTTTAGGATGTCCCAAACCAAAACCTTAAAAACTAAAGAGCGTATCTTGCAGCTCAGTTTGCAGCTGTTTAACGAGCGTGGCGAACGATCGGTAACCACCAATCACATTGCGGCTGAACTCGGCATGAGCCCGGGTAACCTGTATTATCATTTCCGCAATAAAAATGAAATTATTAAAGAATTGATGGAACAGTACCAGCATCAGACCCTGGAAATGCTGGCGCTGCCGGATGACCGTGCACTGGATGCCAATGATAAGGTGCATTATTTTCAGGTGCTGAGTAGCCAGTTATGGGCTTACCGTTTCCTGCATCGTGATGTGTATCATCTGGTAGAAAATAACGAAGATTTTCGCAAGATGTATCCACGCTTTGCCGGACAGGTGATGCAGCAGGGCCAGAAAATTTATAAAGGCTTTGTTAATGCAGGCCTGATGGACATGACCGATTCAGAAATTGAAGCCCTGATCATTAACCTGTGGATTGTACTGACCAACTGGACCAACTTCCTGTATATGTCAGGTCATTTAACCGATTCCAATACGCTGGAAGAAAAATGGGTCTGGCAGGCACTCCGTCAAATGGTATTCCTGGAAGGGGCGTATTTACGTGGTGAAAGTCGTCAAACCTATGAAGGTTTATTGAGTAGTTTGGGCTCTTCGGAACTTTTTGCCAGCCTGTCGTCATCTAAAGATTCTGAATCTGAACAAACTATTCAGAATATCCAAGAAACGCGCTAGAATACTCGGCTTATTTTTAATTTAACTGATTAGTGACTTAAACCAACATGAATATGACGACTGCTAACACCGCACGTTTATTGATTACTTGTGAAGACAAGCCGGGCATCGTGCAGGCTGTTTCGAGCTTCTTGTATCATCAAGGTGCCAACATTACTGCGCTTGACCAATATGCGACAGCAGCGCAGGGCGGACGTTACTTCATGCGCGTTGAATTTGAATTAGATAATCTTCAAAGTCGTAAAGAAAGTATTATCCAGACTTTTGCAGCGAATGTGGCAGAACGCTATGGCATGCAATGGCGTCTGGCTCTGGTCAGTGATGTGAAAAAAGTCGGTATTCTGGTGTCTAAAGTCGATCATGCCTTGCTTGAGCTGTTATGGCGTCATGCGCGTGGTGGTCTGCCTTGTGAAATTACCAAAGTAGTATCGAATCACGAGACTTTACGCGAAGCAGTTGAAAATTTTGGCATTCCATTCGAAGTTGTGCCGGTGACCAAAGACAACAAACCTGAAGCTTATGCAGAAATCGACCAGTTGATGCAGGGCAATGACTTACTGGTGCTGGCGCGTTATATGCAGATTCTGGATGAAGAATTTGTCAGCAAGTGGGAAATGAAAGTGATCAACATTCACCATTCTTTCCTGCCGGCTTTTGTAGGTGCCAATCCGTACAAACAGGCCTATGAAAAAGGCGTGAAGCTGATCGGTGCAACTGCGCACTATGTGACTGCTGATCTGGATCAAGGTCCGATTATTGAGCAGGATGTGGAGCGCGTGAACCATGACTTTACTGTTGAGCAGTTACGTGAACTCGGTCAGGACGTAGAACGTAATGTATTGGCCCGTGCGGTAAAATGGCATTTGGAAGACCGTATTATTGTCGATGGCAACAAGACTGTCGTGTTCCAATAAGACTTGCATTGAGTTTTAAAAAGGCATACTTTTAGTGTGCCTTTTTTGTTTTGATGCAAAAAAAGTCAGTCAAAGGTAGGATTAGCGGTTGCAAATGAAAACACTTCTCATTTATTATTGGCATACTTTAATTGTGCTAACCGATGAGCTTGATAGTTTGTTCCACATCATCTCCTCAAGGTAATAGATTTAATGAGTCAAGTTGCTGCGCCCCAAATGCCTACACCGCCGAATCAGATGAAAAAGAAAGTCATCTCTATCGTGGCGGCTGTACTGGTTGGGCATGTGGGTGTGTTATATGCGATCAGCCAGATGAAAGCACCTGAGCTGACACCCATTGATAAGCAACCCTTAAAAGTGCGCTTTGTGAAACTCCAGGAAGCGCCAAAACCTTTACCGCCAAAACCGAAGGCCGAGCCACAAAAAGAGCCGCCTAAGCCTAAAGAAGTCAAAATTGTCGATAAACCGCTGCCACCACCACCGAAAAAAGTAGAAAAAATCGAGCAGGTGAAAAAGGCTGAAGCACCAAAAGTAGTCAAAGCACCACCAGTTGAAGCAAAACCAACTCCAAGTCCGGTCGTGCCGACAGTGGTCACTGAAACTAAAGTTAAACCGGCACCTGCTCCGGTCGCGCCACCTGCGCCTGTGGCACCGCCAGCACCTGCTGCGCCGCCATCTCCGAAAAGTGTATTAATTGGTGGGGGCGTGTCTTGGCAGCGTTCACCAAAAGTCTCACTCTCTGCAGGTGAATTAAAATCAGCCTGTTCACTGGTAGTAGACGTTTCAGCGAATGAGCAGGGTAAAGTGGTCTCTGCGACTGCACGAAATTCAAGTTGTAGCCCGGCAGTAACGCGCAAAGTAGAAGCCGCGGTACGTCGTGCACAACTCACTAAATATGTTGAAAATGGTGTGGCTTATCCAACCCGCGTGGAACAGCCTTTCGATTTTCAGGTTAAATAACGGCTCACCCATTAGGAGTTCGAATATGAACTTTTCAGTTTATTGGCAACACGCTGATGCAGTCAGTAAAACACTGTATTTCGTGTTATTGGCAATGTCGATTGCGACATGGACCATTTTTGTGCTGCGTTTGATGGGCACTCGCCAACTGAAACAGATTGCCTATGCTCAGTTATCTAAAGCATTGGAACAACTGAAAACCAAACTGGCTCCTTTGGGCTTTGAACAGCGTAAGGCAGTGGCAGAACAGGCGCTGTTACGCCAGATTTCAGCAGAAAAAGCCAATGCCGAAAAAGGTGTATCAGTTCTGGGTACTATCGCATCGATCTCTCCATTTGTCGGTTTGTTCGGTACGGTATGGGGTATCTTTCATGCGCTGGTTGCGGTTGGTAAAAGTGGTCAGGCTGGTCTGGCACAAGTGGCAACCCCAGTCGGTGAAGCATTGATTATGACTGGCTTAGGTCTAGCAGTCGCGATTCCTGCGGTACTGGCTTATAACATCTGTGTACGTGCTAATCGTGGCTTGGCTCATGAGTTACAGGATCAGGCACACGGTCTGTTAATTGATACCATGCTGCAACAGGAATCTGCTGCAAAAAAGCCTGATGAAAAAGTAACACAACAGAGTTTCGTGGGAGGTCAAGCTTAATGGCTTTTCAACTGGGTGAAGACAACGATGTAGGCATGAATGAGATGAACCTCATTCCCCTCATCGACATTATGTTGGTATTGATGATCATCTTTCTGGTGACAGCGACCGTTGCGAACCCATCAATTCCATTAACCTTGCCACAAACCACTGCGGAGATTATCGATCTGCCGCCTGAGAATGTCACGATCAGCATCAATGCCGAAGGTGACATTGCCTGGAATGGCGATGTACTGACGCTGGAACAGCTTGAAACCCGTTTTAATGAAGCGGGCCAAGCTGAACGTCAGCCGACCATTGTGTTGAAAGCGGATAAAGAATCACGTTATGACTCGGTGGCGCAAGTCATGTCGCGTGCGAGTGGAGCCGGACTCAGCGATATTGCTTTTGCAACCGATAACTAAGATTCTGAGAGTAAAAAAGCGACTGATTGCAGTCGCTTTTTTTATGCCCATTTTTCGTGAATCTTAATGGGTTTTTAATAGGGTCGTAAATTTGCTGCGTAATTTATTCAATTTTGGCGGAATGGCAAAATTGCAATAGCCCTGGGTCGGGTTCTTGGCAAAGAAGTTTTGATGATAGTCTTCCGCCGGATAGAAAGTTGGAGCAGGGCTTAGTTCAGTCACCACATTGATGCCATCGGCTTTCAGAGCATCGATTGCCTGCTGCGCCTGTTGCTGCTGTTCATCATTCAGATAATAAATCACAGAACGGTACTGGGTGCCGACATCATTGCCCTGACGGTTTAATGTGGTTGGATCATGGGTCGCAAAAAATACATCAAGCAACTGGGTATAGTTAACCTGGTTTTCATCGAAATCGATCAGAATGACTTCGGCATGGCCGGTATTGCCTCCGCAGACATCATCATAGTTTGGCTCAGTCGTATGACCACCTGCATAACCGCTGACGACCTGCTGAACCCCTTGGATCTGTAAAAATACGGCTTCAGTACACCAAAAGCATCCCCCACCGAAAAGTGCCTGTTGCATGGTTGATTCCTCATTCAATTAAATAACTCAATTGGGCTGATGGTTAAATTCCAGCTCATCAGTATGAAAGATAAAAAAGCCTGTCCATACAGGCTTTTTGTAGGGATGTATTAACGCGGCTGAGCAGCACTTTCTAGCTGGATCAAGAGATTCCCATGGCGATCCAGTAATTTTAAGGTTTTAGCAAATACCTGATAATGCGTCACTTTGGCTAAAGCTTCATTAAATTTCTGATCAAGCTGATCGTTGTTCATACAGGCCATACGGGTAGTGGCCATCTGGCTCAGGGTCAGCGTATCTTTCGCTGCTGTGTAGCTGCCCATAATCCGGTTACAGCTATCTGAACCTGAAACGCGCTGGGTACTGGCATCAAATTGCAGACTCGGAACATTGCGTGCGGTTGGCGCAGTCTTGATTTCAGTATTGCCAATCTGGGTCGCAATCCAGGTACGATTTTGCAAAAGTTGTAAATGATTCGCGGTTTGTGTCGTGGCTGTATTAGGCACAGTTTCGCAGCCCATGACCGTTAAAACCGAGCCTAAAATCGCGATTGCAGTTAATTTTTTTAGCATGAGAGATACTCTGATCATTGACTAGCTATTTGTATATAAACAAAAAAATGATCAAGGTTCCAGTTGATTTTGTATCTTTATTGAAGTGGATTTGCTACACAGTTATCGCATGTCTGGTTTCGGTAGACCTTGTCGCATGAGTCTTGAATAGTCCTGACTGGAGAGATTAGCGGTCTGTTCTACCCGTGGATTGACATGCGCGCGTTGATACCAGGTGCGCATATCCCAAGACTGTTCCAGTACTTTCAGGTCATAGAGATAATTTGGTAAATAGCCGGAGGCCAGCAACCGGTAATCTGAGGGTAGCTGTTGTTGCGATACCGCCTGAACCATATCAAAGACCAGTGTGGTGCAATTACTGGTCAGGGTATTGTACCATTTTGGCTTTTGTGCCAGTTCATCGGCCTGACGCAGATATTCCTTGAATAGCGCTTTAGCCTGAGCTTGCGGCATCTTTACCGGGAAAAAATAGACCTGTTCACCACGGACATTGCTGCGGGTATAAACAATATCCTTTTCGTCTGATGCAACCAGACTCAGTTCATATTTTCGGAAAAAGCCACCAATTGCTGAAAATTCTTCATTCTTTTCCTTGCGGATTTCAATCGAGAAGGTGAGTGGCTTTTGATTGGCAAAATCGAAGCTGACCAAGGTATGGGCAATTTTAGGCCCCATCCAGTAGGAAGTAATGATGTTCACGCCAGTAATCTGATTCAGGTCAAAACTACGGCTTTCCCAGCGTTCGATATAGCGACCATCGGCCTGCCAGTCAAAGTTGCGGATATTGTACAAAGTGACCTGATCGCCTTGCTGCTCATAATGCAGAAGCTGGGCAACTTCAGGATTCCATTCCCGATCCTGACGCGCTTCCAGACTAAAATATCCGAGCAGACAAAACAAAAAGGCTAGAAGATAAAGAACGCTATCGACTTGGCGGGAGATCAGATGCCGGGTGAAATAAATCCCGAGAACGACCAGTGCAAAGGTCAGCCAGAGTCCAATCAGCATCAAGCTGCCGATTTTTCCAATAGGTTGATGCACCCAAAGCATCAGGCTGAGCCACAAACTCGACAGAATGACGAATAAAGTAAACAGACTGCCCAGCAGCCACAGACTCCAGTGCCTGGAAATATATTCGCGTCCCTGCATCATCACTTTTTCATGAGAAATAGGTTTTATTTTCTGTAGGTTGCGAACTCAAAAGCAATGCCGGTTTTGTCGTCGATATGTTGCTCGGCGGCGACCTTTTTAAATTCCGCTGGAATCTCTGGATAATAGGCATCGCCCTGTACATCCAGTTCGACATGGGTCAGTTCCAGACGGTCTGTAATATTCATGGTCTGTTTAAAGATTTCACCGCCACCAATGATGAAAATGGTTTCGGGTTTTTCTGAAGCCTTCACATCTGTCAGGGCCTGACTCAACGCATCTTCAATGCTATAAGCGACTTTGGTGCCTGCAAATGCCCAGTCTGGATCACGGGTAATCACCCAGTTCACCCGTTTAGGCAGAGTACGTCCCATTGATTCTAGTGTCTTGCGACCCATCACCACCACACCACCTTGGGTGATTTCCTTGAAGTGCTTCAGATCGGCAGAGATATGCCAAGGTAGATCATTGCCCTTGCCGATACAACGCTGCTGATCCATGGCGACGACGTGTACAACTTCTAAATCTTGAAATGACATGTATTGATCCTTCTCATCAAACCCAAAGCCCTTCGTGTAATTTTTTACTGGTACGAAGGAGAGGTTAACAATTTATATTGATTGCCTTCATGCTTTAGGGCTAGGAATATATTTTGAAAGGAGGTGGCGATTCACGCGTGGTAAAAAACCTCTTCCTAGCCCTCTCCTAGGAGGGGGAACTTTATAATAAAGAAAATTAAACAGCGACAGGGGCTTTAATTCCTGGATGAGATTCATAACCGACAATTTCGATATCTTCAAATTTGAAATCGAACAGGTCTTTAATCTCGGGATTTAGTTTTAATTGACAAAGGCCGAGTGGCTCACGGCTGAGCTGTAATTGTGCCTGTTCAAAATGATTGCTGTACAAGTGGGTATCGCCACCAGTCCAGACAAAGTCACCAACCTCCAGATCACAGACTTGCGCGATCATATGCGTTAATAAAGCATAGCTGGCAATATTAAATGGCACACCTAAAAAAACATCGGCACTGCGCTGGTACAACTGGCAAGACAATTTGCCATTGTGTACAAAGAACTGGAACAGGGTATGGCAAGGGGGTAAGGCGACCTGACCTGCTTCATTCGGGTTCCAGCC
Organism: Acinetobacter lwoffii; assembly: GCF_052078135.1. Classification (GTDB taxonomy): domain Bacteria; phylum Pseudomonadota; class Gammaproteobacteria; order Pseudomonadales; family Moraxellaceae; genus Acinetobacter; species Acinetobacter lwoffii_Z. The sequence goes on along the minus strand of NZ_JBQGUZ010000001.1, from coordinate 170,065 downwards.
AGATACAATCAGACGGCGCGAATTTGGATTGGTTTTAATTTCATTGATCAACCATTTGATCTGGTCAAAACCGTCCTGATTATAACTATTGTCTGCATTTTTGCTGGCACCAAAATTACGCCATTGGTGACCATATACTGGGCCTAATTCGCCTTCAGGACGGCCAAAACGCGCAGTTTGTTCTGCGGTCGCCCATTCATCCCAAATCGAGACTTTATTGTCTTTTAAATACTGAACATTGGTATCGCCTTTCAGGAACCACAACAGTTCGATCACGATAGAGCGGAAATGAACTTTTTTGGTGGTCAGTAAAGGAAAACCTTGGGAAAGATCAAAGCGCATCTGATGACCAAATACCGAACGTGTACCTGTACCGGTACGGTCGCCTTTATCGCCGCCGTTGTCGAGGATATGTTGTAATAGGTCAAGATATTGGCGCATAGGTCTCTCTTAAAAATTTGTTTAAATTACCTTTTTTTTCAGCAGAAAAAGTTTATCTCGGATAAATCCACTTTCTGTCGAGCTGGGTAAATTGAATTGAATGCATCATAACATTTTTTTCTAATATTTCTGATATTGCATCTTCTGCAAAAAAGATCGGCAAGCACCAAATCAAAAAAAAATACCCAGTGCGGGTGCTTGTTGTAGAAAAGGTTTAAGCGGTTTTATGGCCAGTATGGACGGTATGAATCAGATCAGACAGATCATAACCTAAGGGTGCTGCATAACTTAAATATTCGCGTTGAGTCGCTTCGTCCAGACTGGTGTCGCGATGTAATCACCATAAATATTCTTTATTCGGCTCGCCCACCAGTGCCGTCTGATAATCCGGATCGATTTTTAAGACCCAATAATCGCCCTTGGTAAACGGGATCCCATGCAAGCCTTCAGGTAAAAATCTGATTTCAAGCTTGGCATGTTCTGCATCGACAATGATCGCTTCAGCAATGGCTTCATCCACCTTGCCATTTTCATTCAAGCTCTATACCGCAGAAATATCGGTGCTGTCTTCAGGTTGGCGCTTCATCGGCAAGTGTGCAATGTCATACCAGGTACTTAAATATTGTTCTAAATTAAAATTTGAAACGGTACTTAAAGTCTGACTCATTTTTCTTCTCTGTTTAGTTCAATATTTAAAGTTTAGTTCAAGGTTTAAAAATGCCGCATCAGTGTAATACAGGCGGTAAAGCTCAAAATGATGTAATCATGTGGTGAAATGTTATCTGAAAATGGCCGAGCTACAGCTTAAAGTCACACGTTTGAGTAGAAAAAGATAAGGACTCATTTTGTATAGTTCAGGCTAAAAAAGCTTTGCAAGGGATCGAAGTTGGCTTTGCTTTACATTTTTTTTTGCAAAGATGATGGGTTTTGTAACTGTATGAGAAAGAACGGCTTAATTTGAATGCCGCAAAAATAGACAAATTTATTTACATTTTTAATGTGAAAGATAACATTTAAACGACTAGTATTCTCGGCTTGTTAACAATATGAAAGCCTAAATTACAGGCGAGGAGCGGTTGGTAAGGCATGATCTATGATCATCAAGTAAACATGAGCGAAGTATATGCTCCTGTCCAAGCGAATATCATGGTGCGTTCCCAATCGGAGCAAAGACCTAAAAAGTCATCCCAAAAAGCCACTGTCCGTAACGCTTCAGGCGTAAGCAATGGCCATCGTATCAATATCGAGAAATTTACCAGTTATCTGCAAGGCATTACCCGCAATACCAGTACACAGAAATGTGCGCGCAGTATTCGTGTCGGTCTACAATCCTCTGGTGCAAAAATTGTGAATCATCCGGTTGCAGCGGCAGATTGGGGAAGTACCCTGATGCAGCTGGGTTATAAGAAAATTAATGCTTCTTTTGATCGTCCGAAAAAAGGAGATATCTATATTATTGACCGTACTCAGGGACATAAATATGGACATATCGCGGCTTATTCAGGTAGTGCCTGGGTATCAGATTTTAAACAGCGAGATCATGCGGTTTATCGCAATAAAAACGTGACTTATAGTTATTATCGTCTGGAAACTTACTTCTAAGAAAATACTGCGAAGTGATCAGTCCTCAAAACGCTTCGCACGGCTTTCATAGATTGAAACGATAAAAAATCCAATCGCGGCAAAGCCCAGACATTGCAGACCCAAGGCAAATTTGCCCCATTGCTGGTGCTGTTCTGGTAAATAGCCAAACAGGGTAATTAAGGCAATGATGGGAATCACCCGGCTCAAGGCGCTAAAGCCATTTGCATAGGGATTGGATTTTGAGATTTTTAGGCGGAAATGGTGCAGTAAATGCACGACAATTCCAATCGCTAAACTCACCCCAACAAATACCGGACTTAACTGGACCACAGTCGATGCTGCATAAATCAAAATACAGGTCGCGATGATGACGATGAGTTTGATTTGACGGGTACAGCGTTCCGAATACCAGAACTCAAGCACGGGGTGAACCCTCATCTGATTTGTTCTGATTGAGCAGGGATAGTGGAGAAAACAGGCAAATCGCCAGTGCCATAAATGCAATGCCTTGTGCACCCGGAATCAGGATTTCGCCCTGTTGCATATTCATAAAAACTAAAGCAATCAATAAGGCAATTGGAATCCAGGTCAGTAATCTATACAGCAAACCGGTCGGGTTTTTGCTGGCAAAGTGGATTTTGCAGTAACGGCAGATCAGAAAAATGATGCCGGTCCCGACAAACATCAAAATCGAATCTAAGGGCAGTGGTTGCATCCAGTACAAGCCTGCAGCTGTCGCTGCAATCACAATAAAGATCAACAGTTTTTTGAGAACAGATACCTGCGGATTAAACCAGAACTCAAGCATAATGATGAAAGAATAGAAGAGATAATTGGCACTTTAGCATATTTTGAGTATAAAAAAGCGAGGCCTTTGCCTCGCTCAATTAAGCTATTTTCTCAGCTATTTTTTTGTGGACCCCAGTCATATATTTTCTTCTGATAGGCATACCACATCATCCACAAGCCAATCAGGATCATTGGTAGGCTCAGGAATTGTCCTTTGCTCATCCAGCCAATAAACAGTTGGCCATTGTCCGGCTCACGGAAGAATTCAACCACAAAACGTGCCAAGCCATAACCGATCAGGAACAGCGCAGAAACTGCCATACGTGGACGTGGCTTGGAGCTGAACCACCACAGTATAATAAACAGGATCAGGCCTTCACATAGTGCCTGATAGAGTTGAGATGGATGACGAACCAGTTGCAGCGGATCGGTCGGAAAGATCATGCCCCAGGCAAAGTTTGGGTCGGTGACCTGACGGCCATACAGTTCGCCACCAATAAAGTTACCAATTCGGCCAAACATCAAGCCTGTCGGTACGCAAGGTGCGATAAAATCCAGAGTCTGGAACCAGGTCATCTTATATTTCTTGCACCACCACAACATGGCCAGAATGACCCCGAGGAAACCGCCATGGAAACTCATACCGCCGGTCCAGATCTGGAACAGCCATAAAGGATCGGCCAGGAACTGAGAAAAACCGTAGAAGAAGACATAACCGACACGGCCACCGATGATCACACCGAGTGCACCGAAGAAAATCAGGTCAGACACCATATCCGGTGTCCAGCCACGTTGTTTGGCGCGAAACGTCGCCAATCCCCAGGCAAATAAAAATGCCAGTAAGTACATCAGTCCATACCAGTGGACTTGTAAGGGCCCGAGCGAAATCGCGACGGGATCAATATTGGGATAGGTGAGCATTCCTGTTCCTTGTGATTCTGTTTTGCACAGATTTTAGCTTAAAGCAAAGAAAAATGTTGTACATTCAATGTGTAAAGATCGAGAGCGTAAATTATGTGTATCGTGGCATTGGCTTGGCGGGTTCTGGATCAGAGCTCATTATGTCTGATTTCAAATCGGGATGAGTTCTATCAGCGTCCTACGCAGGAGCTGCATGAATGGGAGAATAGTCCGATAATTGCCGGGCAAGATTTACAGTCGGGCGGTACCTGGATGGGGATTACGGCTTCTGGTCGCTGGGCGGTGATTACCAATTTTCGTGATGGGCAGGACAAAGGGCATTATCCGACTTCACGTGGACATATCATCCAGAACTTTTTAGATTCTGACTTAACGCCGATTCGTTTTGCTCAAGATCTGGAACAACGCCAGTGTGACTATGCCGGCTTTAACCTGTTTATCGGCGATCAAGATCAGGCGGTGTATATGAGCAATCGCGGTGAAGCAACACAAGTACTGGCGCATGGCGTCTATGTGGTTTCGAATGGCCTGATGAGTGAAGACTGGTACAAGACCCGACATTTACGTAAACGCTTTACCCAGGAATTTTTATCGATGCTGCAACACCAGGAGATCGCAGAAGCAGATTTGTGTCATGCAGTCTGGGATATTCTGGAAGATGAACGTAAGGTGATTCCTGAACTTCTGCCAGATACCGGCATCTCCGTGGAAATGGAACAGCTGCTGTCTTCGACTTTTATTCAGAGTCCGGCCTATGGCACCCGATGCTCCAATTTTTTGAGAATGCAGCAGGGACGATGGCACTGGATCGAGAAGTCACAACAAGGTGCGACCGCAGGTCAAACTATTGAGAAAATAATTAGCCTGAAATAATCACCGGATATAAAAAATGCCGACAGATGTCGGCATTTTTGAATAACAGCTTTTTATACGGTCGCTTGTTCCAAAGCTTCACCCGCAATGGCACCGCCATCTTTACGGGTAATGACCACAGTCGCAGAGCGAGGTACTTTGCCTAAACGGCTATAACGCTCGCTTTGGTTGGCTGGCCATGCACCCCCTGGATGCTGAACGTTGACAAAGATCGCTTTGTAGTCCGGGGTAATAGTCACGCCGGTAATTTCACAACCCGATGGACCAGTCAAAAAGCGACGAACACGATCATTACTGAGTTTGGCACCAACAAAGGTTTCCTGTCCTTCTGCCTTGGTACTGGCGGCAATCACTTTAGCACCATCACCCACAGTACCCGGAAGTGCTGCCAGCATCATACAGTTGGTTTCATCGGTGTACTGACCATCATCGGTCTGAATCCACAGAATCCCGCGCGGATCGAACCACATGCCGTCCGGGCTGGAGAAGTCATTTAAATCATCCAGACCTGACAGGTTGATGTTAGAAGCAGCACGTGCTTCTGCACCGAACAGGAAAATATCCCAAGCAAAACTTGTCGCTGTCACTGTATTTTTAGCTTCACTGAAACGAATGATATGACCATTCATATTGCCTGAATTGCTGGCGCTTGAACCTTTAAAGTCGATGTAGCTACGTGGGTTGGCAGCATCAGTTTCATATGCACGACCACGGTTGCTGTTGTTGGTTAAGGTTACATACACTTCGCCATTTTCAGGATTCACGGCAACCCATTCTGGACGGTCCATTTTGGTCGCACCTACATGGTCAGCAGCAAGACGGGCATTGATGACGATGTCATCTTGGCCTGCAAACGGATAGATTTCATTGGCAGCAGTTAAACCATTTTTGCCATGAGTCAGTTCTAGCCATTCACCTGTACCGTCATCATTGAATTTAGCGACATATAATGTCCCTTTATCCATGTATTTATCACCAGCGGTATAACCACCATTAATGTCTTTTGGATCCCAGACTGCTTCAGAAACAAATTTATAGATATATTCGCCGGTCGCGTCATCACCCATATAGAAAGCTAATGGCTGACCCGGAATAGGATTACTACATCGGCAGTCCTCGTGTGCAAAACGACCCAGTGCAGTACGTTTAACTGGACGTGTAGTCGCGCTAAATGGATCAATCTCTACAATGAAGCCACACGTATTCATGACATTACGATAATCTGCTAAAGCATTTGTGCCTTTAACTGAAATATCCCAACGATCATAAAGTCCTTTATCACCGGTTAATTCAGCAACAGGGGTATTCCAGCGGTATTGAGATGAACGGGCATCAGTACCACCACGACCATAACGTGATAATGAAATTTCTTCTTTTGCAATAGCGCGGGTGTCATTGGCTTGACGAGCGAAATAACCACTCCAGTTTTCTTCAGCCGTTAAGTAAGTTCCCCATGGCGTATAACCATTACCACAATTGGCAAAGGTACCGCGAGTTAACGTCCCATCTGGTGAGAAAATAGTTTTGACTAAGTCAGAACCACGCGCTGGCCCATTAATTTCCATCTCGGTTGCTGCAGTGATACGACGGTTAAAATTAGAATTTAAGTTGATTTTAACGTCTTGTGTATTTGCATCTTTGCTGATCTCAATAACAGAAACACCATGCGCATTCACTTCACGGAGTACCTGATCTTCTGGACGTACACCATCGATGGTAATTGTACCTTCTGGTGTATGGAGCTGAGATTGTTGTAGATATTCGTGGTTTAAAACAAGTAAACCTTGTGTTGATTCTTTGGCAGCATAATTTTTGTTGGTTGGATGCATACCGAAGAAGCTCATACCATCATGGTTATCGCCTGAACGGAACTGGTAAGAAGCACCAGAAGCTAAGGTTGCATCGGTCTTTTCTGGATACGCAGGGTTGATTGGATCGCCTACTGCATACAATACTTTAAGCTCATAACCTTCGGGAACACTAAAGAAGTTTTGGGTATTCTTGCGAACCGGCTCAAAGGCTAATTTATTCGGACGTGCTTTTAGATCACTCCATGCATGTTGATCTGGGCTAGTGGTGTCTGGTGGTGTAGTTGGATTACCGTCAGGAGTACCAGAATCATTATCATCATCTGAACAGCCACTTACTGTTGCTGCAAATGCTAATGCCATTGCCCCACTTGTAGTTTTCGCAATAAAGCTGCGGCGGCTAGTATATTGATCCAGAATCGTTTGGAAGTGCGTGTTATTTGAGTTGTTACTGTCTTCAACCAGATCCTGGCAAGGTATCATGTCTTCATTTTTCATTTTAAAGTCCCAATTAAAAAATAAGTGCTTGGTGGTGTAGAAGTTTTCAATACCTTAAGCTTGGGATATGACAGTAATCTTAAGAAAATATTTCATTAAAGTTAAATAAATCAGTATTTTATTAAAATTTAAGAAACAAAAAGACAGCCAGAGCTGCCTGAGTAAGTCGATATTTTTGTTGTTTTGGATAGTTATTGTTATTCAGTCTTTAACCGACGTTTTTCAATCAGTTTCCCTGCCAGTAAACCCAGTTCAAACAGCAGCCACATCGGGACAGCCAGCATGATCATCGACAGGGCATCCGGAGGTGTGACGAACATTGCCACAAAGAAGCAACCCACAATAATAAAGCGCCGTTTCTCGATCAGAGTCTGTGTCGAAACTGCACCAATCAAGATCAGAACCAGGGTAATAATGGGAATCTCAAAAGTAAAACCAAAGACCAGAAACAGCTTTAAACAGAAGCTAAGATAACTGTTGATGTCGGTCATCGGGGCTACAGTTTCAGGCGAAACACTGATAAAAAAATGCAGAATCGAGGGCAATGCCACAAAGTAGGCAAAGCTGATGCCGGTATAAAAAAGTACGATACTGCCGATCAGAAGCGGCAAGGCCAGGCTCTTTTCCTTGGCATACAGCGCAGGCTTAATAAAGGTCCAGAGCTGATACAGGATGAACGGCATCGCGATCATCAGCGCGACAAAGAAGTTCAGTTTAAAAGGTGCCATGAAGGTTGCAGTGACATCTGTGGCAATCATGGTTGAGCTGGCAGGTAGCTGTGCCCGTAAGGGTTCAGACAACCACTGGTAAGTCTGATTGGCAAAGGGCAATAAGCAGAAAAACAGGCCAATCAGGACCGCAACCACTTTAAACAGATGCTTTCTTAAGATGATCAAATGCTGGGTAATCGGCATCTGTTCGAGGTTCAGTGCTGCAGCATCATTGGAGGCTGGTGTGGTCGGCAAGGATGTCATACGGCCACCTTCATTTCTGTATAGCGTTGTTCGGAAATCACGGTTTGAATTGCTGTAGGCTTAGGTAAATACACGGAGGATACGGGCTGTTGCACCGGCTGATAGCTGAGCAAGGGCTGAGCAGACTGAGATTTTATTTTTAATTGATCAGCTGCAATCGGCTGCTGCAAATCAGCCACTTGTGCCTGCATCTTGGCTTCCAGTTCCTGAATCCGTTGCATTTCAGCCTGCATCTGTTCACGTAGCTCGGACAGGCGCAATTCACGATCAAGATCATTCTGAACATTGCTCACCATACGCTTGATCTTGCCGTACCATGTTCCGACAAAACGTACTGCTTCCGGAAGCTTATCTGGCCCAAGAACCAAAAGCGCAATAATCCCGAAAATCAGCAGCTCGGTCATTCCGATATTGAGCATAGCGAACTCTTAACTTTTAACCGAATGTTCAGGAGTTTTGACCTGGGCATCAATGGTGCGCGGCTCTGCAAGCTGAGCTTGTTCTGCCTCTTCATCTTTGACTGATTTTTTAAAGTCTTTAATCGCGCCGCCGACGTCTTTACCCAAATTTTTAAGTTTGGATGTGCCGAACAATAAAATCACCACAATTGCAAAAATCAGCACATGCCAAATTGATAATCCTGCCATTATTTTATCCTCTATATTTTATGTACCTATCTCAGCAGGCTTGTATGACAGCGCGGTGACGCTTTGATGACAGTTTGCCGACACGGCAGCAGGGGAATGAATCACTCATATAAAAAAATTCATAATTCAATGAAAAGTATGCTGTGCTAGCATACAGCCTGATATGGAAATCTCAGCAGCATTGTCATGGCCTTGATTCTTCCCCTCCTGTCTTTTCTGATCGGTTATTGGGGTGTGCAATATTTAAAACCGGTTCGCCCTCTCTTGGCAGCTTTATTGGCACGGGTCCTGATTCCGGTACTGATTATTTACAATATGGTGTTTTACCAAGAGGGCAGTTTGTGGTTAATTGCCTTCAGCTTTTTCTGTTCTTGTGTATTCTTTGCCTTATTTTATTTCACCCTGAAAAATAAATTACGTGCTTTATGCCTGAGTTATTTAAATGGGGCATGGCTGGGGATTCCTTTTGCACTGGCGGTTTTTGGACCGCAAGCGACCAGTACTGTAGTGGCGCTGTATATTGGTGGTTCCTTGTTTGGCAATGTCTGTGCGGTGATGGCAGTCAGTGAAGCCAGACAAGATAGCGGCTATATTTTAAAGAATGTGCTGCTCTCACCACCTGTGGTGGCACTGTCTGTAGCAGCTTTATTATCATTTTGGGATTTGAGTCATTGGCAGCAAGTGCCTTGGATAGAGATACTGTATCAGGCCAATAAAGTACTGGTCACTTTTAGCGGCATGTGTGTGCTGGGAATGTGGCTGAGCAATGTGCGGATCAGCCGCTTCGATTTAATGCGCAGTCTGCAACTTATTTTTTGTCGTGGGCTATTTGCTGTTTTACTGTGTGGCGCAGCTTATTTTTATTTGCCGATTCCACAGCAGACGCTGACCTATGCGGTACTGCTGATGTTCTTTTTATTGCCGCCTGCAGCCAATATTGTGGCACTGGAAACCCATTATCAGGGAACGGGCCATTCCGCCAAATATATTGCTTCGGGAACTTTGGCCAGCGCGATCTTGATTGCCTTATATGGGGTAATCGTGCATGCGTTGATGCCTACACTATAGATTCCCTCTCCTTTTAGGAGATGAGAAACGCTGTTTCGCAAGGGGAGAGGTGAATAATCCCTCCCAACCTCCCTTTTACTAAAGGGAGGAGATCAAAAACTTACTTCGCCAAACTCTTCTTAAACAGCTGCATCGCCTGTCCACGATGACTGATTTTATTCTTTTCTTCCTTGCTCATTTCTGCACTGGAAATTCCGAGTTCCGGTAACCAGAACAACGGGTCATAGCCAAAACCATTTTCACCACGCACAGCTTCCAGAATTTTCCCGTGCCAGATACCCTGAAAGACTTGCGGTAAGGGATCTTCGGCATGTTGAACCAGTGCCAGTACGCAAACAAACATGCCCTCAATCACTTCACCTTCTTGGCGTAAGGGTTTGAGATCGGCCAGCAGTTTTTCATTATTGGCGGCATCGTTGCCATGCTTACCGGAATAACGAGCCGAGTAAATGCCGGGAGCGCCGCCAAGAACTGGCACACAAATGCCTGAATCATCTGCAATAGCAGGTTTTCCGGAAATTTTAGAAGCATGGCGAGCCTTAATAATCGCATTTTCGACAAAGCTTAGACCATCTTCGATCGCATCTTCGATATTCAACTTGCCCTGGGCCACGACTTCAACCGGCAGTTGTAGCTCGGCAAACAGTTTTTCAAACTCGGCAATTTTACCTTTGTTATTACTTGCCAATATCAGTGTGCCTTGGGATAACCAGTCAGTTGCAGCCATGTCAAAAACTCATTATTAGATAAAGAATGGGCGCTATTTTAGCAATTGATGAAGAATTTGCGGCAATAAAAAAGCACCCGAAGGTGCTATTTATACCATTCAGCTTATTGTGCCTGAATCCATCTGTCGGCACGGTCACGCGCCTGACGGATCTGCTCTTGGGTCAGGTTGGCCGCTAAGGCAGTTTTTCTGCCTTCCGATAGCGTAATTACCTTATTGTCGAGCATGCCATCACGGGTAGACAGTTCATACCACTGGTAAGCACCCATATAGTTTTTCTTTTTCTCTTCCATCATTGCCAGGTTAAAGCTGGCACGGTTATCACCGCGGCTGGCCGCTTTTTCAAAGTACTGGCGAGCCAGTGTTTCATCTTTCTTGGTGCCAATACCATCTGCCAGCATACGGCCTACATTCAGCTGTGCAACTGCCAGACCTTGATCCGCAGCAGCTTTATACCAGGCAAAGGCCTGTCGTTCATCTTTTTGTATATCTTTACCATACTGGTATTTGGTGGCCAGATAAAACTGTGCACCAGCCTGACCGGCTTTCGCCGCTTTGGTCAGACTATTGATATCCATGATGGAATACTGAGCCGCTTGACTGGCAATAGAAGGACTCGGTGCAACATAATCTGCATGGGCTTGCATGCCAAAAAGTCCCGCCAGTAGCGTCGTACTTAATAATAATTTTTTCATAGCGCGCTCACTCGATAAATTGCGACTTCACCAAATAGATTAGGGAGATGCTTGCTTAGCAAACTATCTTCTTGATTCCCGTTCACAGCGAGTCGATTAATAATTTTGATATTATTTTCCGCACAAAGTGCTTCAAAATCACGAAATGTACATAAGTGGATATTCGGGGTGTTATACCACATATACGGCAAGGCTTCAGAAACCGGCATTCTCCCTTTGATTGCCAAGAAAGAACGGGTCTTCCAATGCGCAAAGTTCGGAAAGGTAATAATGGCCTGTTTCCCCACACGCACCATATCACGCAATAATACGTCAGGTGCATCTACAGCCTGCAAAGCTTGTGCCATGACCACATTGTCAAAAGACTGGTCAGCAAAGCGGCTTAAGCCGAGGTTTAAGTCCTGCTGGATGATATTTAACCCGCGACTGACTGCAATTGCAATCTTTTCCTGATCAATTTCTAATCCGTATGCACGAATATCGTGCTTTTTGCTCATTTGTGCCAGCAGTTCACCATCGCCACAACCGAGGTCAAGTACGCTAGAACCGGGCTTAATCCACTTTTCAGCGAGTTGTTGATCGATACGCATTATACTGCCTCCTTTGGTGTTGCTTTCAGGTGTTCTTCACCCCCCAAGAATGCACGCAAAGATTTTACATAGAGCGGAATAGGAAACAGGAAGGAATCATGACCCTGCTCGGCATCAATATCCAGATAGCTGACAGGTTTGTGGTTGCTGATCAAGGCATCCACGATTTCCTGTGAGCGGGCAGGGGTAAAACGCCAGTCAGTGGTGAATGACACCACCAAGAATTTACACTGAGTATTGGCCATGGCTTTTTTGAGCGACTGTTCATATTCACGCGATGGATCAAAGTAATCCAGCGCTTTGGTCATAATCAGATAGGTATTAGCATCGAAGTTACGGCTGAACTGTTCACCCTGATAACGCAAATAGCTTTCGACCTGAAATTCAACATCGAAACCATACATAAATTTGCCTGATTTCAAATCGCGGCCAAACTTCTGCTTCATGGCTTCTTCGGACAGGTAGGTAATATGGCCGACCATACGTGCCAGAATCAGGCCACGTTTAGGATAGCTGTCATTTTCCAGATAACGGCCATTATGGAAATCTGGGTCTGACAAAATCGACTGACGTGCCACTTCGTTAAAGGCAATATTTTGTGCTGAAAGCTTTGGCGCGCTGGCAATAATCACGCATTTTCTTAAACGGTTTGGATAATCCACTGACCATTGCAATGCCTGCATGCCACCCAGTGAACCACCAATGATGGCATCCCAAGTATCAATCCCTAAACGATCAGAGAGCAGGGCTTGGGTTTTGACCCAATCGCGGACCGTAACCAGTGGGAAATCCGGGCCATAAGGACGGTTGTCATTTTCAGGGTTTGGCGAGATTGGGCCGGTAGAACCGCTACAGCCACCAATATTATTCAGTGAAACCACAAAGAATTTTGAAGTATCAATGGCTTTGCCGGGGCCAATACATGAATCCCACCAGCCGGCTTTTTTATCATCTGCATGATGATAGCCTGCGGCATGGTGATGACCGGAAAGGGCATGACAAATCAGAATGGCATTGGACTTATCGGCATTGAGTTCGCCATAAGTTTCAACCATCAGTTCAAAACGTGGGAGGATGCGACCGCATTCAAGCTCTAACGGCTCTTCAAATTGGAACTTTTGTGGGACAACAATGCCCACTGAGTCAGCTGGAAAAGACACGGGAATGATTCGCCTTAAATCTTTAGTATGAATAATAAAAGGATACCATTTGCCGGTATCCTTCTAAAGTCATTTTAGTGCTATGAATTATTGCTAATTCTAATACAGCCGTTTAGACCGCAGCAGCAATCACCTGATCAGTGCTTAAAACACCCTGATCAATCAGACGGTTGGTCGAGGCAATAATTGCTTCGATAGAAGAGGTCACGATGTTGTCATGTACCCCGGCACCAAAGGCAGATTTACCAGTACCTTTCACTTGAAGTTCGATCAAGGCCAAGGCTTTGGCATGAGCACCTGAACTGATGCTGCGCTCTTCATAGTTCACCACGTCAATCGGCAACTGAAGTGCATCCAAAATCGCAGAAATTGGACCATTGCCTTCACCACGAACACGACGTGACTGGCCATCAATTTCAAGATCAAGCTCAATCACCTGATTGCCATTGTCATCCGACAATTTATAGTTTTTCGCAGAATAGTGAACGTTTTTAGCATCCACATAAGTTTCCTTGAACAACTTCCAGATTTCAGTCGCACTGATTTCAGTGCCTTGCTCATCGGTACGTTTTTGTACGATCTGAGAGAATTCAATCTGTAAACGACGCGGCAAGATCACGTTGTAGTTCGATTCTAACAAGTAGGCAATACCACCTTTACCTGACTGTGAATTCACACGGATCACTGCGTCATAGTCACGGCCCAAATCTTTCGGGTCGATTGGTAAGTACGGCATATCCCAGATTTCTTCGTTCTTCTGGAACTCGAAACCTTTTTTGATGGCATCCTGATGCGAACCCGAGAATGCAGTAAACACCAAATCACCAGCATATGGATGACGCGGGTGCACAGGTAAACCGGTACATTCTTCCACAGTCGCAATGATTTCATTGATGTTGGAGAAATCCAAGTTTGGTGCTACACCTTGGGTGTACATGTTCAAGGCAATCGCAGCCACGTCGACGTTACCGGTACGTTCACCATTTCCGAAGACACAGCCTTCAACACGGTCAGCACCAGCCATGATTGCCAATTCAGATGCCGCGATGCCACAACCACGGTCATTATGACAATGTACAGAAATGATCACGCCGTCGCGGCGCTGGATATTGCGGTGCATCCATTCAATCTGATCGGCATAGACGTGTGGACCTGAAACTTCTACCGTTGCAGGCAAGTTCAAAATGACTTTATTGGTCGGTGATGCTTCCCAGATTTCAGTGACTGCATCGCAGACATCTTTCGCGACTTCTAATTCGGTTGCAGTAAAACATTCCGGGCTGTACTGAAATACAAATTCAGTTTCCGGCTGTTTTGCGGCATATTCTTTTACTTTCTGTGCAGCATTAATGGCTAACTGTTTTGCACCTTCTACATCAACATTTAAGACTTTGTTACGGAATGTCGGCGAGTTGGAATTATAGATATGTACAATGGCACGTTTTGCGCCTTGTAAAGATTCAAAGGTACGTTGAATCAAATGATCACGTGCCTGAACCAATACCTCGATATAAACGTCATCTGGAATATGACCTTCTTCAATCAATTTACGGGTGAAATCGAAGTCAATTTGCGATGCTGACGGGAAGCCGATTTCAATATGTTTGAAACCGATTTTCACCAACATCTGGAACATCTTGAATTTCTGCTCCATGTTCATTGGCTCAAAGATCGCTTGGTTACCGTCACGCAGGTCGGTACTCATCCAGATTGGCGCTTTGTTGATTTCATTGTTCGGCCATTGACGGTCTGGTAAGTCCACACGTTGATACATGCGACGGTATTTTTTACTTGGATCAGCCAACATCATGAGAGAGCTCCTTATGCTAACTTGGGTACCGTAATCTTGGTTAAAGCGGTGCGTGGGTCAGCGGCATAGATTTTGTCTATTCATTGGGTTTTAGTGACAGTCTGGTTCAAACCTGAAATATGGTCTAAATATTGGTGGTTTAGCTTCACCAAATGCACTAAATGCCTTACTTATAATTTAAAGTTTAATCCACTTATCCCGAAAAGTTTTTGCTATTTTTATGGATTTTAGTCGTATGGTAATAAAGATTTTCTTATAAACTTTAAGAATTGAAAAATATTTTCACTTATTCTAAATATTGTATTTTTTATTTTCTTAATTTGGACATAATGCGTTATTTATTACGTTCAATTGTGCCACAACGCAGTATATTTTGATAAACAATAGATCCAGTTGTTTTTAAAGATCATTGAAGACAGAGCCTCTTTTAAAGTTCAGCCCATTTACGCATTAAATTATGATACAGATTGGTCAGTTTCATGACCTCTGCATGCTGATCGCCCAGCTGCATTCTCAAGTTTTGAATACTCTGATCCAGATTAAACAACATATGCCGTTCTGCATCATCACGGATCATGCTTTGTACCCAAAAAAATGAAGCAATTCGACAACCGGCAGTGATTGGCGTGACTTCATGCAAGCTGGTCGATGGATACAAAATCATATCACCGGCAGGAAGTTTCACTTCGTGATAACCGTAAGTGTCTTCGACTACCAGTTCACCACCGACATATTCGTCCGGCTCACTTAAAAAAACCGTACAGGATAAATCCGTTCTGAGGCGTTCATTGCTGCCGCGAATACGACGAATCGAATTGTCGACATGAAAGCCGAAAGATTCATTATTTTCATAGCGGTTAAAAAGCGGGGGAATAATATCTAGAGGAATCGCCGCCGATAAAAACAGAGCATGCTGTCCCAGCGATTCAAGAATGATCGTACTTAAATGCTGGGTCAGGGGATGATCTTCAGGTAATTGCTGATTCTGTTTCACGGTGGCAGAGAGCGTACCTGCGGTAACCTTGCCATTGACCCACTCAATCTTATTCATCTCCTCACGGAAATATTGCACCTGTTCTTTGCTCAGTACATTTGGAATATGATGCAGCACGAGAAACCCCTGAATAATCGTCTTTTAAAAATAACATAGCCCCCATCAGGAGGCTATGCGGTTGCATTGAATTAATATTTAAAGTTGACTGCTAACACTGCACTACGGCCTTCTGCTTCGGTCGCATAATGAGATGAATAGGCTTTTGTGAAGTAGCGTTCATCAGACAGGTTGTTGACGTTTAATTGCAAATCAACATTTTCATTCACGTTATAACGCGCCATGGCATCATAGCGAACATAGCCCGGTACAAACTTGGTATTAGTAGCATTACCATAGACTTTGTCCATTGCGACGGCACCAGCACCTAGGGTTAAAGCAGGAGTTACTGCATAAGTAGTCCAAAGGGTTGCACTGTTTTTCGCGACGTTTTGAACCTGATTACCATTACTTCTATTGGAAATGTAGATTGGAGCTGCTGTAGTGCCAATATTTTCATAACCACCATCAACTAACTCACTGTCTAAATAAGTATAACCAGCAGAAACTGCCCATTTATCCGTGATATTACCGTTTACGCCTAGCTCAATGCCATCGACACGAGTTTCACCAATATTACTTGTGGTGCCATCATCTCCGGTCGCACGAGTATTGGTTTTTTCTGTACGGAAAATAGCTGCAGTCAGATTAAGTTTGTCATTGAGTACATCCCATTTAGTCCCTAACTCCATGGTGCGGACTTCTTCAGGCTTTAGGTTGTTAATTGCAGCTGTAATCCCTTCAGAACCATCGCCACCATCTACACCGACTGGATTAGACGAAGTCGCATAACTTGCATAGATACTGCCATTTTCAACTGGTTTAAAAGTAAGACCGGCTTGATAGTTGATGAAATCTTTATCATTTTTAATCGTCACTTGATCGCCAGCACTTGCTGTAATCGGTGTATTGTTTGCACCAGTAACTGCATTATTTCGTGCACCATAAGTCATGGTTTGCTCAGTTGAGTAGTCATCCCAACGAACGCCCAAATCTAAAAGCCACTGAGGGGTGAATTCAATACTATCCAGGAAATAAACAGACTTTGATTTGCTGTCGATATTGTAACGGTCAGCACCATTGGTACTTAATGTACCTGTCCATGGCCCACGGTTTGGGTTTTGTACCGAAGTACACCAGCCCGAAGTAATATCACCAGCGTTACAGGCATTGTGTACGTTACCTGTAGCGTTAACCCCATCAATAATGTATTGGGTACGGTCAGTTTCTTGGTCTGAATATTCGGCCCCCAGGTTAAAACTATGTTTAAGCATGCCTGTATTAAATTTACCGGTTAAAGCAAGTTGGTCGGTAAAAGCATCAGTATCTGCTACACGTGAGTTGGCACGTGCCCAGACATTGCCATTCAGTAAGAAATTGCCTCTTGAGTCATCTGGATTGGTCCAAAGGTAATCATTTTTAGACGTGTTATACACTGCCGTATTGCTAATGGTTAAGTTGTCCGTCAGATCATGTTCTAATTTAAGCGTTCCTGACTGATTTTCCTGTTTCTGGAAGTCACGATCTTTCCAGCCATAGTATTGACCTTGTTTAATATCAATTGGCTTGCCGTTGCCATTCAATCCTACATTTGCATTTGTGAGCGCAAATGGATTGTTATAAGGAATACCTGAATCAGGTGTGTCATCGGTTTTTAAATAGTAATAACTTAAAGTCGCGCGAGTAGGGGTGTCCAGACCAAAACTAATACTCGGTGCAATACCGGCACGTTTATATTCTGCACCGTCTTTCTGGCCTGCTTTTTCATTTTGATGCCCCATGACTGCCACACGTGCCGCAATACCATTACCAAAGTCTTTGTTACCATCTAAAGTAATACGTTGATAATTATCTGTGCCGCCAGCGACCGAACCTTCTAGAAAATCGCCTGCTTTAGCGACTTTAGAAATCATGTTAATGCTACCGCCAGTGGTGCCTGCACCGCCCATGGCAGAAGCAGAACCTTTGGTCACTTCAACTTGTTCTACCGCAAACATTTCACGGTTTTGTGAGGTGGCATTACGAACGCCGTCTACATACATCGAACTTTCAGAGTTATAACCACGAATAAATGGACGGTCACCATTCGGATTACCACCTTCACCTGCACCCAAGGTAATCCCCGGAACTGTACGCAGTGCATCAGCTAAAGTCGTCACTTGTGTATCGGCAATCAGCTGTTTTGAAATCACTGAAACTGACTTGGGGGTGTCGAGTAAAGGCGCAACAAATTTGCTATTCGCAGATTGATCTACTTTTAAGCTGGGTGCTTTTTCAGCTTTGACTTCTTGATGAATAGTCTCTAACTGGATCACCTGTTCTTCTGCCATCGCAGATGCAGCTACCATTGATAAAGATGAAACAATTGCAGAAGAAACGATTTTTTTACGTGTTTTAATGAAGGTCATGTTAAACCTAATAAATGAATGCTAAAAATGTATGCGAATAATAATGATTCTTGTTTTTATTTTTATCTTTTTATCATGGGAATTCATGATCTTTAAGAAAATATTAAATGAGTTTTTAAATGTAATGATATAACAATATCTACTTAAGTTTTTGATTTTAATAAATATTGAAAAATTAATCTGATTATTAAATTTTTATTGAGAATAATGATGTCTATAAAGGGACATAAATTAGGGATTTTTCGTGGAGTACTAATCTAGCGATAATAAAAAACCCTGCCAGGGCAGGGTTTTAAATAACTTTCACTTAAATATTAGAAGTCATATGAAACAGATAGCCAGTAGTTACGGTCTGGAATATAAGTACCCGCTAAACCACTCGTCGTTTTAGTATATAGGAAAGCATTTTCAACTTCGTTATCACTATTAATAAATGACTTATAGTCGCCAAAGTCTTTGTTCAATAAGTTATTCACACGACCTGAAACAGTAACTTGATTGTTGACTTTATAAGATGCACCTAAATTAAATAGCTCATAGGCTTTTAACTTATTGCCGACAGCATCAATTTCACGACTTACATTGACATCGCTTAAATCAGGATCTATGAAACGTACACGGTCAGATTTATATTCAGCTTCTAACCAGGTAGTGAACTTATCATTCACATACCAAGTTCCTGTGAAGTTCAAAGCGTGACGAGGTGTATTTTCAATAGGATTACCTTTATTTTCACCTTCGGTAATTTCAGACTCTAACCAAGTATAGTTTGCTTTTACATCAAAGCTTGGAGAAATTTCATATTTAGCACTAAGTTCCACACCGTAGCTTTCAGCTTCGCCTGCATTGCCTTTAAAGCTAAAGTTTTGCTGATTATCAAAACTGCCTACAGTCATGCAGTTGTTTGCAGGTGCTTGTCCTGTTGGGCGACCTGCCCATAAACAGTTTTCAACGACGCGTGCATCACTGATGATAATATCTTTAAACTGAGTAAAGAACGCAGTGGTAGCTAAAGAGAAATTAGACAAGTTGTCGTAAACGAAACCAAGTTCATAGTTTGTGGTTTCTTCAGGCTTAAGATCTGGGTTGCCCAAAGTCACGTTTCGGCCTTGTGAGCTAAAACCATTGATTCCATTATGAAGGTCATTCGCTGTTGGAACTTTATAGCCAGTACTTATACCACCTTTTAAAATCAACTGATCATTGGTGTTCCAAACTAAATATGCGCGAGGTGTAAAGTGACCACCAAAAGCACTATGGTCTTCGTAGCGACCACCGAAAGTGAATGCAAGAGAATCCGTTAGATTCCATTCATCCTCAGCGAACACAGACCAAGAATCTTGTTTAAAAGCAACTCCATTACCTGCTGAGTTATCGATGGTTTCACCATCTTTATATTCAACACCAGCTGTAAGTTTATGGTTGCCAAGTGTTGAAATAATACGAGAATCAACGGTTAGGTCTTTATTTTCTAAAATACGATCTTGTGTACCATCTGAATAATAATTGTATTCAGGTACATTTCCTTTTGGAAGACGACGGCCTTCTTGTTCAGAAGAAACATAGTTTGCAAATGTTTTCCATTGACCTAAGCTAAGCTCAGCATCTACACCTGCAGAAATACGATCTCTTAAGAATTTGATCTCGTCTTTATATGAACCAATTCCTGATGGTAAACCTGTCGTACGGTTGAATTCGTAAAGTTCACCTAAACGGGCATCACTATTATCAAAACGTTGTTTAGCATGATCAAAGTCTACCCAAGTAGAGACATTATCATTTACATTTAGCGTAAGTTTTGTACCCACAGCATAATTATTTGCTTCTACTGTACGTGGGTCACGACCTTGGCTACCTTCATCAATAGTTTTTGCGGGGGTAACAAGTCGATCTGATTGATCGCGGTGGAAAAACTCGCCACGTACTTGTATACCAAGTTTATCTTGAATCACTGGACCATTAACAACTGCACTGGTTTTCCAGTTATTACCAATATCAGAATTTTCTTGAATATTCTGTTCAACAGAAACGTTACCATTCCATTCTGATGCAACTTTCTTGGTAATAATATTAATGATACCGCCCATGGCATCAGAACCATAAAGGGTAGACATAGGACCACGAATGACTTCAATACGTTCAATAGAAGCTAATGGTGGCATAAAGCTTGTACTAAATTCACCAAAACCATTTGGACCAATTGAACCAGAAGTATTCTGACGCTGACCATCGATCAAAATAAGAGTGTAAGATTGATTCAGACCACGCATTTGGATATTTAAACCACCAGTTTTGCCTTGGCCATTTCGTACGTCGACACCTGGTACTTCACTGAGCGCATCTGCAATACTGGTAATACCTTTTTTCTTTAATTCTTCTGCGGTTACTACACTAATTGAAGCAGGCGCATTTTTAATATCTTGTTCAAAACCCGCCGCTGAAACCACAATCGTAGACATTTGATGTGTTGTTGTAGGAGTCGCTGTCTCGTTCACAGTCTCTGCAAAAGTAGATGTTGCTGTAACCCCAAGAATTGCCAATGTAAGTGGACGAAGACTAAAACTATGCATGACCAGATTCCCGAACCGAAGAATAAATTAGTATTGTTGCTCAAATAAGAAACTGGATATTAATGATAGTATTTATCATTTGCAATAAAAATATACATTTTCTCTATTTAAATTGGGTTGACTAGGTATCTGGAAAGGTGGCAATTCAAGTGAAAAAAGGGCTTAAAAACTGGAACTCGCGCGTATTTTTTGTATATCCTTAAATGTTGTCATATAATGTGGCACATTTTTATAAACCTGTTATAACCTAATATATAGAGGAAGCCATGCAAGTAACTTCTGAAGCGGTTTCGGGCGTTGCCCGTCGTTTAAATGTTTCTGTACCGACGAGCCGTATTAATGAGCAATTTGAAGCTCGTTTAAAGCGCACTGCTAAAACTGCGAAGATCAACGGCTTCCGTCCAGGTAAAGTGCCTGTAAACGTAGTTCGTCGTGAATACGGCGCGGGTATCTACCAAGAAGTAGTAAACGATATTATTCGTGACACAGTTTTCGAAGCGATCCAGCAAGAAAAAATCAATGCTGTGGGCATGCCAAACATCGAAAAAACTGAAATGAAAGACGACGCGCTGGTATATACAGCGACTGTTGAAGTTTATCCAGAAATCGAAGTGAAATTCGACGGTTTGGAAGTTGAGCGTAAAGCAGCTGAAGTAAATGACAAAGACGTTGAGAAGATGATTGAAAATCTTCAAAAACAACGTGCTGCTTGGGCTGAAACAAAAGGCATGGCTAAAAAAGACATGCAAGTAACTTTTGATTTTGAAGGTTCAATCGACGGCGAAAAATTTGAAGGCGGTTCTGCAGAAGACTTCAAACTAGTACTTGGTTCTGGTCGTATGATCCCTGGCTTCGAAGACGGTATCGTTGGTATGAAGAAAGGCGAAGAGAAAGTGATTGATGTAACTTTCCCTGAAGACTACCAAGCTGAAAACCTTGCTGGTAAACAAGCTCAATTCAAAATCACTGTGAAGCTTGTTGAAAAGCAAAAACTTCCAGAAATCGATGCTGAATTCCTGAAAATCTTCGGTGTATCTGAAGAAGAAGGCGTTGAGAAGTTAAAAGCTGACGTTCGTAAAAACATGGAACGTGAAGTGAAGAATGGCCTTCGCAACCAGGTTAAAGGCGCGACTTTCGATGCACTTGTAGCTGCAAACGAAGTTGAACTTCCAGCTGCTATGCTTGCTCAAGAAATTGACCGTCAACGTCAACAAATGATCCAGCAGTTCACACAGCAGTTTGGTGCTCAAGGTGCGAAAGCATTTGATTCAAGCATGCTTCCAGACGAATTGTTCAAAGAACAAGCTGAAAAATCTGTAAAACTTGGCGTACTTGTAAGCCGTGTTTTAGCTGATGCGAAAATTGAAGTAGATGCTGCACGCGTTGAAGCGTACATCGAAGACATGGCTTCTTCTTATGAAGATCCAAACGAAGTAATTGAATACTTCAAAAACGATGCGCAACAACGTGCCCAAATCGAAGCAGTTGTACTAGAAGACCAAGTTGTTGATTACATTTTGGCTTCTGCTAAAGTAACTGATGCGACTGTAAGCTATGAAGACTTATTGAAAGAGCAGCAAGCTCGTCAACAAGGCTAATTTAGCTTTCGATAAAAAAGGCGCTTAATGCGCCTTTTTTTCATATTGATGCCTGAAAAAAGCATTTCTGTTTTTCACAAAACTAATGCAAAAAATATAATGGATTTGTTGGCGAATTTTTTGCAATTTCAGTGATTATCCCTCATATTGTGATTATGGGTTAGGTCACAAAAAATTTAGGAATAAATAAACGTATGTATGTTCCAACGATTGAAAACGCTTTAGTGCCAATGGTGGTAGAACAATCCTCTCGTGGTGAGCGTTCTTTTGATATTTATTCACGCCTTTTGCGTGAACGTGTAATTTTTATGACGGGCGAAGTTGAAGACAACATGGCGAATCTGATCGTTGCGCAAATGTTGTTTTTAGAGGCGGAAAATCCAGATAAAGATATTCATTTATATATCAATTCACCAGGCGGTTCGGTAACTGCGGGTATGGCGATTTATGACACCATGCAGTTTATCAAACCTGATGTCGTAACGTACTGCATGGGTCAGGCAGCATCAATGGGTGCGTTCCTGCTGAATGCCGGTACCAAAGGTAAGCGTTATTGCCTTGAAAATGCCCGTGTCATGATTCACCAGCCATTGGGTGGTTTCCGTGGTCAGGCTTCAGATATTGAAATTCATGCACGTGAAATCCTGTTTATTAAAGAACGTTTAAACCGTTTAATGGCTGAACACAGCGGTCAGGATTACGAGAAAGTTGCACGTGATACAGACCGTGACAACTTTATGACTGCTCAGCAAGCGAAAGAATACGGTCTTGTGGACGAAGTTTTAACTAAACGTCCATAAGTTTTAAAGATTGAGATAATGGAGTAAATATGTCCGAACATCCTCAAGGACAAAAGCATTGTTCATTTTGCGGTAAAACGCAGTCTGAAGTCGGGAAGCTGATTGCAGGCGAGGACGCATACATTTGTAACGAATGTGTGGACGTATGCTTAGATTTGGTTCAAACCAGTCAGCAGGTGGAAACCAATGACTGGGCCAATCGTCCTTTGCCGAAACCGCATGAAATTCGTGCGGCCTTGGATCAATATGTGATTGGTCAGGACGTCGCGAAAAAAACCTTGTCAGTTGCGGTTTATAACCATTACAAGCGCTTGAAAGTGCAAAATAATGGCAAGAAAGCTGATGATTCAGTCGAGCTTTCAAAAAGTAATATTATGTTGGTTGGTCCGACAGGCTCGGGCAAAACCTTGCTTGCACAAACGCTGGCACGTCTTCTTGATGTTCCATTTGCCATGGCAGATGCAACGACACTGACCGAAGCCGGTTATGTGGGTGAAGATGTAGAAAACATCGTACAGAAGCTACTGCAAAAAGCCGATTACGATGTCGAAAAAGCGCAAAAGGGCATTATCTATATCGACGAGATCGACAAGATTACCCGCAAGTCTGAAAACCCATCCATCACGCGTGATGTATCGGGTGAAGGTGTTCAGCAAGCATTATTGAAAATGATTGAAGGTACGGTTGCATCAATTCCGCCACAAGGTGGACGTAAGCATCCGCAGCAAGAATTCATTCAGATTGATACCTCGAACATCCTGTTTATCTGTGGTGGTGCATTCTCAGGACTTGAGAAAATTGTACAGCAACGTCAGGAAAAAGGTGGCATCGGCTTTACTGCAGAAGTGCGTAAAAAAGATGAAACCAAGAAGCTGTCTGACTTGTTCCGTCAAGTTGAAGCAACTGACCTGGTAAAATTTGGTTTGATTCCAGAATTTATTGGTCGTTTGCCAGTAATTGCCACTTTGGACGAGTTGGATGAAGAAGCATTGATGCAGATTCTGACTGAGCCGAAGAATGCGTTAACCCGTCAGTATCAACATCTGTTTGATATGGAAGATGTGGATCTGGTTTTTGAAGAATCGGCATTACGTGCAGTGGCTAAGAAAGCAGTTGAGCGTAATACAGGTGCACGTGGTCTACGTTCGATCCTAGAAAATTCATTGCTGGAAACCATGTATGACTTGCCAAGCCGTAGCGATGTCGGCACTGTCGTCATCAATGAAGCCGTGATTAAAGGTGAAGCAGAGCCGGAATACCGTGCCGAGCGTCAGCCACATGATCAGCAAGAGACTGCGACAAAAATAGATTTAAAGGTCGTGAATAGCAAATCCGCTTAATTGCTATTCGTCCGAAACGTGCGAAAACTCCGTGTTTTCGCACGTTTTTTATTTCCAAAAATAAAGCTCGGTGTTAATCTGATTCACTAGGCGTGGATGCCTAAAACTTATAAAAAACAAATCGCAAAGCACTTGCATACAAAAGAATAAAGACGCAGTGAGGGATAAGCATGCGTGGAGTCGCAATTGTACTCATCAGCAGTTTGGCATTGCTGGGGTGTCATGGTAAGAAAGCCGTCGTTGAGCCTACACAGCCACTCAGCACTTTAAAAAATATCGATCTTGAAAAAAAACCGGGCTTCGTCGAGCAGCATCGTATCGGCATGTTTACCATTGGCGGTTGGGTCAATCAAAAGCAGGGCAACCAGTTTCAGACGGTGAAACCGCAGCATGATGAAGCCGCCATCGTGTATTTATACCGGCCCGATTCTAAATGGAATCGTCAGGAAATTGTCGCTGCCAGCCTGTTTATCAATCAAGAACATATTCCAAGCTTATTGCACAACCATTATTACTGGATTGAAGTGCCTGCAGGGACCTATCGTTTGAGTACCAGTCGACCGCTAGGCGCGCTGCATTTCCAGAAACCTAAATATCTGGATTTTACTGTCGAAGCGGGACAGTCTTATTTTATTAAATATGATGAAGAGAATATCAGTACACGCCGGAGTGTTTCAGGGCCACTCATGCTGATGCCAGAAAAAGTTGGTCTGAATGAAATTGCTTTTACTCAGCTAAAATCAGACAGTTTTAACTTCGTGGCACAAGATCAGGAAACTGGCCAGATTCGTAAAAAAGCCCAAAAAATTGAACCGACTGCTTATGATCCATCATTGGATGTACAGCTAAAAGCACCTTTTAAACTTTGGGATCCACGGACTTGGTAATTGACATTTTATTGAGAAAATATAATAAAAAAGCACCCTGAATGGGTGCTTTTTTATACAGATTTAATTAGCCCGCAGCAGCGTCAACTACTGGAATCTTACCAATTTTTGCTTGCCAGATTTTAGGTGCAGTCGCGTGAATAGAAGTACCATTCACATCAACCGCTACAGATACCGGCATATCTTTTACCACAAACTTGTAAATTGCTTCCATACCCAGGTCAGCAAAGGCAACCACTTCAGCTTCGCGAATAGCTTTAGACACGAGGTAAGCAGCACCACCGACAGCCATCAGGTAAGTTGCCTGGTTGTCTTTAATGGCTTCAACGGCAGCAGGACCACGGTCTGCTTTACCGATCATGCCGAACATGCCAGTTGCTTCAAGAACTTGACGCGTAAATTTATCCATACGCGTAGCCGTTGTTGGGCCAGCAGGGCCTACAACTTCGTCGCCGACTGGATCAACAGGGCCAACGTAGTAGATAAACTTGCCTTTCAGATCAACAGGAAGTTCTTCACCGTTGTTCAGCATGTCGACCATACGTTTGTGTGCAGCATCACGACCTGTATAGATTGTACCGTTAAGAAGAAGTGTATCGCCTGGTTTCCAGCTATTCATTTCTTCTTGGGTAATCGTGTCAAGGTCAACACGTTTAGAAGATGAAGAATCCCAAGTCACAGCAGGGTAGTCTTCAAGTTTAGGTGCTTGAATATGTGCAACACCTGTACCATCTAACTGGAAGTGTGCATGACGAGTCGCAGCACAGTTCGGGATCATACCAACTGGTTTACCTGCAGCATGACATGGATAATCTTTGATTTTAATATCAAGTACAGTGGTTAAACCGCCAAGACCTTGTGCACCAATACCCAAAGCATTTACTTTTTCGAAGATTTCGATACGAAGCTCTTCCATTTTGCTTTGTGGACCACGACGAAGCAATTCGTCCATGTTGATCTCTTCCATCAATGCTTCTTTGGCAAGCATCATGGCTTTTTCAGCAGTACCACCGATCCCGATTCCCAGCATACCTGGTGGACACCAGCCTGCACCCATGGTTGGAACAGTTTTCAGTACCCAATCCACGATTGAATCAGATGGGTTTAACATTGCTAGTTTAGATTTGTTTTCTGAACCGCCACCTTTGGCTGCCACAGTGATATCTACTTTATTACCAGGCACAAGCTTGTGGTAAATCACGGCAGGAGTGTTGTCTTTGGTGTTCTTACGACCAAATGCAGGATCAGCCAGAACTGATGCGCGAAGCACGTTCGAGTTTTCTAAATAACCCTGACGTACGCCTTCATTGATTGCATCATCCAGGCTCATGGTTAAATCGAATTTAACGTCCATGCCCACTTCAACAAATACGTTGACGATACCGGTATCTTGACAGATTGGGCGGTGGCCTTCTGCACACATGCGTGAGTTAATTAAGATTTGTGCGATCGCATCTTTAGCAGCTTTGTTCTCTTCACGATCATACGCACGGCTCATCGCTTGGATAAAGTCCTGTGGGTGATAGTAAGAAATGAACTGAAGCGCATCTTTAACTGATGTGATCAAGTCATCTTGCTTGATAATAGTTGTCATACAAATATCTCTTGAGCGGGCTGATAGCTAGCGGGCTAAATTATAAGACAAAAGAATCGGGTTGTGGGCATTTTGGGCGAGCATTGGCCGAAAGTTTATAGTTTAAGCAATCTGAGCAAGGACTTTAGCTATTCCATGGGTCAAATATGACAGCAAGTTGTCATATTCAATGTCATATTTCAGATAAAAAATACGCATAATTTTGCTTATTCCGTATTAAGCGATTGAATTTTATTAATTATTTTAAATTTAATAAAAAACCAGATTGTCATATAACTGTCATAAAACTTTTACATAATGCAGCTATTGAAACGGGAGATCCTAACAATGGTTACAGGTATTTTGATGGCAGCTGGTTTTTGTGTATATATCGCTGCAACTTGGATGTACGGTCAGAAAGAAGATCAAGCCTAAGCTTTATCTTCTTTTTTATTTTAAGACCTCAAAGAATTAACCTATCTTCAAATCTTCAAATCTTCAAATCTTCAAATCTTCAAATCTTCAAATCTTCAAATCTTCAAATCCAGTTATAAAAATATTTGAAAACTCAAATTTAAAAAGTATCTCTCCTATAGCTTACTCAAGCCATGTTGACCATTTACATTTTTAACCCAGAAAAACTCAAAGCCTGAAAACCCTTACACATGCGGCATTTTTTATTGCTTAGACTGTTTCTCTCAACTTCTAGAAACAGGCAAGTAGAATGAACAATTTTAATGCAAGTGATATTAAAGAACATGCTTCAGTCATTGCTTCATGTGGTACTCAAGTCGGGAAGGTGGACCATTTAGAAGGTCAGGATTCAATTAAATTAACAAGAAGTGATGATGAAAATAATGAGCATCATCTGATTCCCTTGAGTTGGGTAAGTGAAATCAAAGACGATAGCGTCGTGCTCAATAAAACTGCGGAAGAGGTACGTAAAGAGTGGACTACCTTATAAGAAATTAAAGTTAGTGGACTGAAAAGCAGGGCTGCTTCAGCTTAATTTTTTATGTCACAGACTTTATGAGTAACCGTTGAAAATGCCAGTTCGAAAGACTGGCATTTTTATTGTTTATTAAAACGAGATAATGATCGCGTGCTGAATTTATTGAAGCTATGAGTGTTTTTTTATAAAAAAACCACCTGATTTTTCAATCAGATGGTTTGGAAAACTTAAATTCAAGAAGTATTAAGCTTCTTGCTGCTCGGCCTGAATCGCGGTTAAGGCAATGGTAAACACGATGTCATCGACCAAGGCACCACGCGACAGGTCATTCACAGGCTTATTCAAGCCTTGCAGCATTGGCCCGACACTGACTACATTGGCAGCACGTTGTACCGCTTTATAGGTCGTGTTACCGGTATTCAGATCCGGGAAGATAAACACATTGGCACGTCCGGCCACTTGTGAATCAGGCGCTTTCTGGCGGCCCACGCTTTCTACAGATGCTGCATCATATTGTAGTGGCCCATCAATCAGTAGGTCAGGGCGACGTTCTTTGGCTATTCGTGTTGCTTCAGCAACTTTTTCCACATCTGCACCGGTACCGGAAGTTCCGGTCGAATAGGAAATCATCGCAATGCGTGGATCTATCCCAAAGGCTTTGGCAGAATCAGCAGATTGGATTGCAATTTCAGCCAGTTGTTCCGCATCAGGATCCGGATTAATCGCACAGTCACCATACACATAGACTTCATCTGGCAATAGCATAAAGAATACGGACGATACCAGAGAATAATCCGGAGCAGTTTTGATCAGCTGGAAGGCAGGGCGCACCGTATTTGCGGTGGTATGTACTGCGCCCGACACCAAACCGTCGACCTGATCGAGTGCCAGCATCATGGTGCCAAGTACTACCGTATCTTGCAGTTGTTCACGGGCTTGCAGTTCGTTGAGCTTGCCTTTACGCAGCTCCACCATCTTGTCGATGTAGTTTTCACGCACCAGATCTGGATCAAGAATTTCCAGATCTTCAGGCAATTCAATGCCGCGCGCTTTGGCTACTTCTAGCACAGCTTCAGGCTTGGCCAGCAAAATACACTGTGCAATACCACGAGACTGACAAATAGCCGCAGCCTGTACAGTGCGCGGTTCATCACCCTCTGGCAGTACAATACGTTTTTTCGCGGCAATCGACTTCTGTACCAGTTCATGACGGAAAGCGGAAGGTGACAGACGTGGCTTATAAGAACCATTCAACATTTGGTTCAGCCATTCCGGATTGATATGGCTTGAAACAAAACGCGTCACCTGATCTGCACGTTCGGTATCATCCACTGGAATTTCATTGCTGAGATTTGCCAGTTTTTGTGCGGTTTCAAACGTGCTGAGTGGCGTATGTAGGATTGGTAAACCTTGCTTGATGGCAGCCTGGCAGAATTCCAGTACATGATCATTTGGCTGTTGATGTTCAGTCAGCACCAGACCGGCCAAAGGAATCCCGTTACTGCTTGCCAGACTGCTTGCCAGTAATACGTCAAGCCGGTCAGAGGCACTAATAATTAATTCGCCAGCCACAAATTTATGCAATTCATGTTCAATATTGGCTGAAATCAGGCTGCTATGTTGTACACGGCGCTGTTTGGCTTCGCCTTCGTTAATCCAGTAGGCAGAAATATGTGCAGCCAGATCAGACATGCGCGGCACACTTAAGGTTTTACTGAAAGGCACCAAGCCAATCACTGGTAATTTTTCAGAGCCAATATGCGGATGCGTCTGCTGAATGGCGGTGATAAATTCGGCGGTTTCAGCTTTAAGGCGTAAATCCGGATTCAGCGTGACAGGAATCTGCGCAGATTCTTCAGGCAGGCCTTTGGTGCGCATCAACATGATGCCCGCAAGGCGGGTAGAGCTAGCGCCACCAAAATTACGCAGCTGATGTTCAACTTTATCCGCGGTTTGGCTTGGCTGCTGAATATTGGCATTGCTGACGACAATAACTTTGGCATCAAGAGCCTGCGCTAGTGAAGCATTCAAATCATCGGCAAAACTGTCCTGAGTATTTGGCAACAGCCCTTCGACAATAATTAGGTCATGCTGTTTAGCAATTTGACGATGCAGACGCACCGCTTCTTCAAGCAATTCATCCTGTTCACCCAGATTGATCTGCTGCAAGACTTTGCTATAACGGATAGGTTCAACCGTTTCACTTTGAGAAATATGACGATACAAAGCCGTGGTGCGGTCTTCGATTTCATTCAATTCCTGGGCAAAAGGTTTCAGGAAACCAGCTTTTACCCCTTGGCATTCCAGTGCATAAATCAGGCCCAAACATGCAGAAGTTAAGCCTACGCCTTCCCCCGTGGGAACCAATAAAATTGTTTTCATAAATTATGTCAGTCGCAGAATAATAAAAATCAGTGAAAAAGAAGCTAAAGCCTGCTTATGCAGGCATTACCTCAGCTTGAGACTTTTTTGCAGTATTGCGCTCCACTTCAAGTTCAACCACACTTTGAACTTCCCGGGCAATACGGCCTTCTTCATCTGTTGGCACTACCCAGATTTGTGGGCCTGTACCTGAATCAATTCGGCCTTCGGTACCGCGTTTCAGCTCATTATTGGCATTTTTATCCAGACTGAAACCGAAATGAGGCAGGTAAGTCATGGTTTTTTCGCGGATATACGCTGAGTTTTCGCCAATGCCGCCAGTGAAGAACAGACCATCAAGACGTGGCAGACCACAGCTCAACGCTGCCAGAGACTTAGCTAAACGGTAGCAGAATACTTCAATCGCCAGTGTGGCATCTTCATTGCCTTGTTCTGAAGCTTCAATCAGGGTACGCATGTCATTGGACAGATCAGACAAGCCCAAAAGACCACTTTGGCTATTCAGCATCTTGTCAATTTTATAAATATCCCAACCCAGGTTTTTCGCCAGGAAGCTGTGCAGACTTGGGTCAACATCGCCACTGCGTGTGCCCATAACAATACCTTCAAGTGGAGTTAAACCCATTGAGGTATCTACACTTTTCCCATTCCAAACGGCACAGGTCGAGCTACCATTACCTAAATGCGCGGTTAACCAGCCACCTTGTTTGAAACTGCCTGCCAGTTCAGAACCACGCTCTGACACATAGGCATGACTAGTCCCGTGGAAACCATAGCGACGCACACCATGGGCGGTATATAAAAATTTCGGCAGGGCATAACGATAAGCATGCGCTGGCATGGTTTGGTGGAAGGCAGTATCAAATACCGCAACCTGTGGTAATTCCGGGAATAAACGTTTAGTGGCTTCAATGCCAATCAGGTGTGCCGGATTATGTAATGGCGCAAGCGGCGTTGCTTCACGAATTTTTTCAATAATCTCGTCATTGATCAGTTCAGCCTTGGTCAGGCTGCCACCATGTACGACACGGTGACCGATCGCGTCCGGACGGTAGTTGGCCAGACGTTCCAGACCGACTTCGAGTGCTTTTTTGTGGTCAGCAAATGGAATATGGATATCGACTGGCTCATTGCCAACCGTTACACCTTTAATGCGAGCATTCTCTGTGCCTAAGTTCTCAGCTAAACCATGAATACGGAAATTCTGCTCCTCAAGAAGTAATGCAAACTTGATTGAAGAAGAGCCACAATTAATAACTAATACTGATTTAGACACGATTGATTACCCAATTTTTAATTAAAATTCTCGTCCATTTGCTTGACCCAATTGCGGACAATGAAGCAGCAATCGAGATCAATGAATATGTTTTAACATTTGTTTTTTTTCTGTCCTAGATAGACTTTAGCAGATTAGACTTAAGCATTATCGACCGATTTAACAATAATAACTAAAATTTATCAGTTCATAGTTTTCATTTATAAATAAAATGATGATGAAAATATAATCAATAAGAATACTCAATTCTGCTTAAATTTAATTTTAGAACAGATTGGTTTTTAGTTTAGCGCCTGAAAAGGCAAATATTGTTTCTAAATACAATTCTATAAAGAGATCCATTAATAAAATGACCTGAAGGTTCTGATCCATCTATTTCAGCGCCAATTTTTCTGTCCATAAAAAAACAGCCTCATAAGTGAGGCTGTTTTAAATGAGCGATCTGAATACTTATTGGCGAATCTGACCATCACCAAAGACAATCCATTTCTGCGAAGTCAGACCTTCAAGACCGACTGGGCCACGAGCATGGATTTTATCGGTCGAAATTCCGATTTCTGCACCTAAACCATATTCAAAACCATCTGCAAAACGAGTAGAGGCATTGATCATGACCGAACTTGAATCTACACCCGCCAGAAATTCGCGTGCCAGACTGTAGTTTTCC
The DNA here is from genome assembly GCF_052078135.1 of Acinetobacter lwoffii. Taxonomy (GTDB): domain Bacteria; phylum Pseudomonadota; class Gammaproteobacteria; order Pseudomonadales; family Moraxellaceae; genus Acinetobacter; species Acinetobacter lwoffii_Z. The sequence continues at coordinate 137,937 of NZ_JBQGUZ010000001.1, read as the reverse complement.
GTAATGATGGAATCAGTATGATGCGAGCCATATTTGTTGATGTGCTCAATGGCTTCTTCTATACCAGAAATGACTTTGATCGCCAGAATCGGACCCAGATACTCGGTATACCAGTCTTCTTCAGTGGCCGTAATGACTGCATTTCCTAGAATGCGCTGGGTTTCCCGGCAGCCACGCAGTTCAACTTTTTTCTCTTGGTATAGCTCTGCAATGCGTGGCAAGAATTCTTCAGCGACTTTTTCATCGACCAGCAGGGTTTCCATAGCATTGCATACGCCATAGCGATGGGTTTTGGCATTGAGCGCAATCGGCAAGGCTTTCAACAAGTCCGCTTGAGCTTCCACATAGACATGACAGTTGCCATCTAAATGTTTAATGACCGGTACGCGTGCTTCCTCGGTAATCCGTTCGATCAGGCTCTTGCCGCCACGAGGCACAATCACATCCACATATTCGGTCATGGTAATCAACTGGCCCACTGCAGTGCGGTCAGTCGTATTCACCACCTGTACCGCAGCCTCAGGCAAGCCTGCGACTTTCAGGCCATGCTGAATCGCGACTGCAATTGCCTGATTCGATTCCAGAGCTTCTGAGCCGCCTCGTAAAATAATGGCATTGCCTGATTTTAGTGCGAGTGATGCAGCTTCCAACGTGACGTTAGGACGTGATTCGTAGATCATGCCGACTACACCTAAAGGCACACGCATCTTGCCCAGTTGAATCCCGGATGGTCGATAAGCCATATCACTAATTTCACCAATCGGATCTTTCAGGCCAATGACATCTTTTAGGCCCTGTAACATACCTTTAAAGCGTGTGGGGTTGAGTTCTAAGCGATCAAGCAGTGCAGGGTCCAGATTGTTGTTATGCGCCTTGGTCATATCTTTCTGGTTAGCAGCCAAAATAGCAGTTTGGCTATTTTCTAAAGCCGTATAAATAGCGGATAACGCATTATTTTTAGTTTGGGTGGACGCGCGAGCCAAAATGCGAGACGCTTGGCGTGCCTGCTGTCCTACCGTTTGCATGTATTGTTCAATAGACTCTTGCATAGCGGTTTGATCACTTAGAAATTTCATTTCGATATTAACAGCCTGCTGCTGCACAATGAAGCCCATCTATTAAAAATCATCCGTTTTCGCAGACTTCTAAACATTTTGAAATTGTTTTCTGTTTAAAAGTAGATAAGTGGTCAATCAAGCGGTTGCTTGTGAAAAGCAGCTCTGTATAGAATGAAACACGCGACATTGATGTCATTTATAACTATTAAAGAGCAGGATGCGTGTTCAGGCACACCGGAATGCGCCTGAAATATAAGATCTGTTAAGCATGACTTGCACAATAAAAATAAGGCAAGGACGGAGGAAAAGGAATATGAATTCCATCATTCATATGGATGCCCATGTATTGGAACAACCTAGCCATAAGGGCTTTTTTGATCTTTATGATAAGCACAGTTTTAAGCAGCCGCCACGTACGACTTGGATGGAGGGCTGGAAAATCGAATATATGGCGATCGCCCGTCCGGATACCTTACATTTAAGACCCATGGCGATTATTGGGGGAGCTTTCCAGAATTTTAATTCCTACAAATACTGTGTAGAACAGCTTTTTGATGCAGGTCCCATCATTCTGATTGACCTACCGTCCATGGGGGCCAACCAGCAGATTAGTAATGTCGATACGGGGCTGTCTGCCGGAACACTGGAGCTTGAAGACCTTGCTGCGATGCTGGGGCGCTGGCTGGAACAGATGCAGCTGCCGCAAGTGGCAATTCTAGGCATGTCCTTGGGTTCAGTGGTGGCTTCCTGTTTGGCAGATCAGCGTCCTGAACTGGTCGATCGGATGATCCTGATGGGTGTGATGCAGAAAACCCGTAAAAGCTGGCGGATGCTGCTGGAAGAGTCTTTGCATCTAATGAAAGAACAGCGCATGGACGAATTTGGTCAGGCGGTCATTTTGTATCTGGTCAATCATGCACGCCTAACCGAAACCCGCATGTCACCGACAGCAAAGCGTTTGTTCTTCAAGCAGATGTCAGAATTCACTGCGACTGAACAGGATCGTTATGATATCAATTGCAACCGTTTATTGCGTCTGACCAATGTGCCGATTCCGCAGTGCAAAGTGCTGGTGGCATGTGGGCAATATGACAGTTTTACCTTGCCACATGAAAATGCGAATTTTGCCCTGCAATGTCCGGATATGCAGTACGTGCAAATTGCAGGCGCCGATCATGTACCGCAGTTACAACGTCGTAAAGAAACCATGCATCTGTTTGCAACCTTCTTACGTGATGAACCGGTCGATCAGTTGCCGGGAATTATTCCGTTTAGCCCTGAGCAGATACAGCAGCTTGAACGTCGCGGTGAAGAGCGGATTCAGGTGCAAGATTCACAGCGTTTCCTCAGTCATCGTCATTCTGATCTCATTTTAAAAGCAGAGATCGTGGACATGAATTTCTTTGGGGTATTGCTGGAGTTAGATGTAGAACAGGCAGTATGCGCAACAGCTTATCCACGTGATCTGGCCTTGCATCTGGAAGATGAAGTTGGGGAATTTCAGATTGAGTGCCTGATCTTTGAACAGGATGACACCCAGCTGCGTGCCTTATTCAAACATGGCAGTTTTGAAGTCGCAGAACGCTTATTACGCTTTGTACAAATGCAAAAAGTACTTTCACAAACTGAAGTATTTGATACAGCAATTTAAAAAAACATCACCATAAAAAACAGCGTGCTTAAACGCTGTTTTTTTTCACTGCATGAATCATCCAGACCAGATCACCTAAATGTTCATCTTGTTCTGGTGCCGGGTTTGGCTGACGAGGCTCGGCAAAATAACGTTGTGGTTGTTGTACCTCAACCTGGTCAAATCCTGCATCTTGAAAAAAGTGCTGCAGTTCTTGGGGGGATTTAAAATGAAAGGTGAACGCACTACGAGACATGAATTTAAGCAGACGGCTACTGCTCCAGATAAAATTCGCCAGTTTATTTTTCACCGGTTCGGGATAAATATCGCTGAGATAGTGAACTGCCGGGAAATACTGCGCATTTTCTGTAATACCTTGCATCAGAATACCTAACATACGCTGATCAAAATAATTAATCAGTCCTTCACTAATGACGACCAAGGGCTGGTTGCGGTCAAACATCTGAAAAATACAGTCCAGCTCTTCACTAAAAATATCGGCAGTCAGAACTTCAGGTGCATGCTGATCAATTTGCTGTAAAGCCTGGGTCTTGATCTTGGCCATATCCGGCAGATCCAGTTCACGATAATTAATCTCGGGAAATTTCTGTCTGAAATTCCAGCTGCGTGGAGATAGGCCGCAGGCAATTTCAAGAACCTGAAGTTGGGGGTGTTGCTCAATTAGTTGACACAAATGCTCATCAATCATCTGATGGCGCTGCTTAAGTGTCGTACGCATACTACCGCCGACATGGCGCTCTGCCCAGGATTCAAGGGGATGCAGTAGTTTGGCCAGAAACTTACCTTTGGATGTAGCAAAGGCTGGATGTGAGATCCCCATTTGATACCAGATATAGCCGGTATAGTGCGCCGTAAAAGAAATATGGCGATGTTGCGAAAGTGAGTCTGTCATATTTATTCTGACCTTATTGTTATTTTTAAATTGATTAAATAATTGTGTAACCTTTTCATTACTATAATTAAAAAGGAACACTTTGTCGTGTCCCTTTTTCCTATTGATTGGATTTAAAAAGCTTTAGCTCATCTGCTGTTTGAACGCCAGTATTTCATCACGGATCTCGCGCCATTCTTCACCCAGATCCAGTTCGTCACCAATCTGGATGTCCGGGATGTTGCCGCGCATGCGTTCCAGGCGTTGCTGGTTCGGGAGGGGCAGATTTTCAATTCCTTCCAGTGCGATACATTGTGCCGCACGATCATTGCAGACCAGCCCCATATCACAACCAGCTTTAAGGGCGGCCTGAATTCGGGCATCGGCACCGCCTGCGACACATGCTGCCTGCATGCTTAAATCATCCGAGAACAGGACACCGTCAAAGCCCAGCTCCTGACGTAAAACTTTCTGAATCCAGAATTCTGAGAAGCCTGCCGGATTTGGATCAACCTGGCTATAGATGACATGAGCCGGCATCAGTGCATCCAGTTGTGATTGTAACTGGATAAAGGTTTGCATATCTTTTTGCTGGATTTCTGCATAGGAGCGCGTATCAATTGCTGCAGCAACATGCGAGTCTGCTTTAACAGAGCCATGACCTGGGAAATGTTTACCAGTTGAAGCCATACCGGCACGTTTCATACCTTTTAGAAATGCGCTGGCGAGTGGAATAATGTCCTGAATATTTTGGGCAAAGCTACGATCACCGATCACATCACTGATGTCATTCAAGTCCAGTACCGGTGCAAAGCTGAAATCAATGCCAACAGCCAGCACTTCAGTCGCCATCAGCCAGCCGCATTTTTCAGCCAGTTCAAGGGCACGCTGTGGATCGCTCGTATAAAGTTCGCCAAATTTCCCCATGGCAGGCAGCAGGGTAAAGCCTTGTCTTAAACGCTGTACACGACCGCCTTCCTGATCCACTGCAATTAAAATATCAGGACGCACCTGACGCATATGATCGGTCAAAGCACGGACTTGGGCGGGAGATTCGATATTGCGACCAAATAAAATCACTCCACCGACTTGCGGCGCACTTAATAGTTCAATATCTTCTTGAGTGAGGGTTGTGCCTGCGATGTCGAGCATCAATGCGCCAATCATATGCGGAATCCGTTTTAGAGTTTTTCGGAGAAAACAATACCTGAATTCTGCAATGATTTGCTACACTTTGTCAGCACAGAATATGATAAAACTACACGACATAAACATATTAAGTTGTTTAAGATGCTGAATACGTTAAATTCTGGTCGAAAAGCAACACGGTCACATTGGTCTCTAGGCCAAGGAAGTACGAATTATTTATGAAATTTCAAACTATAGCTTGCGCAGTTGCGATTGCGACAGGTGGATTATTTTTTACCCATGTAGTGAATGATGCGATTGCGGCCAATAGTAATGAAGTGGTCAGTAAAGCAATTCAGCCATCTCAAGAGCAGGCGCTGGTGTCACGTCAGCTGGCAACCCTGGTTGACCGTCAGCACTATTTAAATATGCGTCTGGATGCCCAAACTTCGCAGCGTATTTTTGATTTCTATATTGATAGTCTTGATCCGGAGCACAGTCTGTTTCTGGCTCCAGAAGTTGAAAACTATAAGAAACGCTATGGTGCCAATTTTGGTGCCAATCTGAAAGCCGGCAATTTGTCTGGTCCTTATGAAATGCATGCGCAATATCAACAGCGATTGCACCAGTTCTACACCTACATGTTGAATGAGCTGAAAAAACCGCAGAATCTGAATCAGCCAAATGTTTATATCGAAACGGATCGTGAAAAAGCACCGTTCTTTAAAACTGAAGCTGAACAGCGCGCGCACTGGTCAAAAATGCTGGTGTCTCAGCTGATCAATCTGACCATCAGTAAAGAAGAGGAATTGGCCAAGCAGAAAGCTCTGAAAGCCAATCCGGAATTGGCCAATGGACAAGACCTCACGGGTCCTGAAGATCTGACGCCTGCGCAAACCTTAACCAAGCGTTATACCCGTCAGCTGGAACGTCTCAGCCGCATCAAGAGCGATGATGTGCTTGACAAGACACTGAACGCGATGATGCTGACTTATGATCCGCACAGTAATTACTTCCCGCCTGTCGATGCGATGGAGCTGAATCGCCAGACGACTTTACAGCTGGAAGGCGTCGGCGTATCGATTCGTCCGGAACGTGGTAATGAAGATTACACCAAGATTGAAACCATCGTTGAAGGTGGTCCGGCCAGCAAATCTGGTCAGGTGAAATCAGGTGATCGTATCATTGGTGTGGCCCAAGACGGCGAACAGATGGTCGATGTCATTGGCTGGCCAAGTAATGAAATTGTCGGTCTGATTCGTGGTAAACGTGGCACGAAAGTCACTTTACGCTTACTCGGTGCGGGTGCTGCCATGGGGCAGGCACGTAATGTGACTATTACCCGTGACGTGATTCAGGAAGAAGATGCCGGTGTGCGTACACGTGTGGTCGACATTCAACGCGATGGCAAGAAATATAAATATGGTGTGATCGAAATTCCGTCGTTCTACCTGAACTATCGCGCACGCCGTGCCGGTACCGATTATCGTTCGGTGTCTGAAGATACCAACAAGGCCTTGAAAGAGCTGGCAGCGAAGAATGTTGCCGGAATTATTGTCGATTTGCGGAATAACCCGGGCGGTTCACTGGAAGAAGTGGCACGTATGCTAGGGCAAGTAATCAAGTCTGGCCCAGTGGTGCAGATCCGTGATGGCAATGGTAATGTCAGCGTCTTTGAAGATGATGATGGTGGTGCACAAACTTATGCGGGTCCATTGGCAGTGATGGTGAATCTTGCCTCTGCATCGGCCAGTGAAATTTACTCTGCTGCGATTCAGGATTATGAACGCGGGATTGTGATTGGTAGTACCACCACCGGTAAAGGTACAGCACAGGTGCAACTGGATAGTTTGGCGCATGGTCAGGCGACATTGACGCAGCGTAAATTCTACCGTGTGACCGGTGGCAGTACCCAGAATAAAGGGGTCGTTCCGGACATTAAACTGGTCGATATTTATAACGAGGAGTTTGGTGAGCGTAAGGCCAAAAATGCCCTGCAGTGGGATACTATTCCAACGGCACCATTTAAACGCGAAGGTGCAGTACAGAAATACGTTCCTGAATTGGCTAAACTTTCTCAGCAACGGGTCACACTGGATTCTCAGTTCAAGTATTTAGAACAGCGTAAAGCCGTGATGAAGAAAGCTGAAGAAGAGAAACGTCAGGTACTGGACTTGCAACAGCGTAAAGCTGAGTTGATTGCCATGGAGCAAAAAACGCTGGACGCAGAAAACACGCGCCGTGCTGCAACAGGTCTGAAACCTTATCCAAACTGGGAAAGTTATCAGGCTTCACTGGATGCCTTGATTGAAACACGTGCCAAGATGAAGGCCAAAGAACGTCCGGCTCTGCCTGAAGAAGAAGCGTTTGTGATTGAAGCGGCAAATGTGTTACTGGACTATGCCAAATTACAGAAAAAATCCTAAGATTTAACTTTATTTATCATTCATTAAAATAGCCTGTTTCGACAGGCTATTTTTTTATTTTGCAAATCTGCACAAAAGACCAAATAAAATTTTGCTATGAAGTGCCATCTGTCTAAATAAAAAGAAAAAAATTGTGATGGTGATCGAATAAATGAGCTAAAAAAATGAAGTTAAATATTTGCTTAAATTTGAAACACTTCTAATATATAAGTTGTATTTTATTTTTCTGTTGAGTCTTATTTTTGAGGCAATTCTCAACTTCAAAAGAAAGAAATATAAATTCTAAATTTTAGTTAAGACTGATGTTGTTGCAGACCAATTGGCTTGCATAGATGGTCAGTCTTGAGATTTTACTGAGCTCAAATTTGACCGGGTGAAAATGGAAATATCAGTGCAGAGCATAATAAAAATGATCACCGCTGGGGAACATTTTATATGATTGATATTCAGCATGATATTGGTCTGCTCATCGGGTCCGTTCTTTCTGCATTGGTCGCTTGCTCTCTCATCGCACGGATTAAAAAATTTGCTTCAGGCGCTTCACAGCCAAACTTTAAAACCTTCAATTTAATGCTAACCGCCATGCTATTGGGTCTATTCATCTGGTTGATCCATTTTATTGGGCTGACAGCAAGTTTTGTGCTGAATAAATACGAGCTGGATTGGGGGATGCTGCTCCTGTCTGTTCTGGTGATATGCATTGCCTCTATGTTTATCCTCTGGTTAAGTACCAGAAGTACCTGGTCATTTTTCCGGTCAGTTCTCGTAGCAGGTGTGATCGCACTCGGCATCTTTGGCATGCACTCTATTAGCATGATGGCATTCAATTTTACTGCCGCCCATGTGCAACAGTCACCGGAATTAGTTCAGGCTCATGATCAGCTGTTTCTGGCCATGATACTGATGAGTGGATTGCTGCTGGTAACGCTGATTTGTATCGTCGTATCCGAACTGCGTGTGGGATTACGCAACCGTCAGCTTGCATGGGCCAATCAACAAATTGAAAATCAGACCATTCAGGACAATCTGACCAAATTACCTAACCGTTTGTATCTGGCTGAATATGCAAATCTGCTGTTTTCAGGTCAGTCCGAACAGCAGCATGAAATTGCTTTTTTATATATCGATCTGGATCGTTTTAAAGCAGTCAATGATGTGTTTGGCCATCTGGTCGGTGATCAGTTGCTGATTCAATTGACCACGCGGATTCATCTGTTATTAGGCCATCATTCCAAGCTACTCAGAATTGGTGGGGATGAATTTCTGCTGGTACTGGAAAACACATCTGTCGCCAAAGCTGCAAAAATGTCAGAACAGATTCTTGAACTGATTCAGGAAAGTTTCCTGATTGAAGGCAAGAGTATTCATATCTCGGGCAGTATTGGCATTGCCATGTATCCGGAACATGGCAAGAATTTACAGGATCTGCTGGTCAATGCTGATGCCGCCATGCTGAGTTCCAAGTATCAGGGGCGCAATACCTATTCAGTCTTTAATTATTCTACCGACCAGGATGAAAGCAAGAGCCAGAGTACCCTGATTAATGACCTATATAAAGCCGTGGAAGAGCAGCAGTTTGTGCTGTTTTATCAGCCCAAGTTTCGGACCAAAGACCGTAGCTTGTGTGGGGTAGAGGCATTAATTCGCTGGAACCATCCCCAGTTTGGTTTGCTCGGCCCGAATCTGTTTATCAATGCGGCTGAAAAAACCGGACTGATTATTCAAATGGGCTATTGTGCATTGGAGCTGGCCTGTCAGCAGATTCAAAAATGGCAACAGACACATACTGAATTTTTCCCTATCGCGGTCAATTTGTCTGCAGTACAATTTGAGCATAAGCATTTGTTTAGTACTTTAGAAAAGTTATTTGCACAATATAAAATCAGTCCTCAGCATTTAATGATCGAGATTACTGAATCGACTGCCATGCATCATATTGATGTCAGTATGCGCAGCTTTAAGCGCCTAAGACAAATGGGCATCCGTTTGGCGATTGATGATTTTGGTACGGGACATTCCAGTTTTCTTTATTTAAAGAATTTCGCCGTAGATGAATTAAAAATTGACCGTGAATTTATCAAAAATCTGGCAGTCGGCTCCAAAGAAGAAATGATTCTGGAAAGCATTATTCAGCTGGCCATAAAACTGGGCTTGGTGGTGACCGCCGAAGGTGTTGAAACAGAAGCGCAAGCAGAAATTTTAACCCGGCTCGGTTGTGAACAGTTACAAGGCTTTTTGCTGGGCTTGCCGGTAGATGAACAACGACTAGAAAACTTACAATTCCGTTAATAGCGCTCTAATTCATTGAGCGTCAGGATAGACAACATGGCTAACGGAACTCCACCCTGAAACTCTGCTACAATATCGCCAATTTTTTTCATATTGATCGAATTTGATCTCAAATGCTGTGCATTGAGCAGTAGGTGTATTTCATGAGCTTTAAGCAAGAACTGGCGGCACAAGTCGCCCAGCGACGTACGTTCGCTATTATTTCCCACCCCGATGCCGGTAAAACTACCATGACAGAAAAATTGCTGTTATGGGGTCAGGCTATTCAGGTGGCCGGGATGGTAAAAAGCCGTAAATCTGACCGGGCCGCAACATCAGACTGGATGGAAATGGAAAAAGAACGTGGCATCTCGATCACAACCTCAGTGATGCAGTTCCCTTTCAAAGACAAGATGATCAATCTTCTGGACACCCCGGGACATGAAGACTTCTCGGAAGATACCTACCGTACCCTAACCGCGGTAGACTCGGCGCTGATGGTGATTGACGGGGCAAAAGGTGTCGAAGACCGAACCATTAAACTAATGGAAGTGTGTCGGATGCGCGATACTCCGATCATTTCATTCGTCAATAAAATGGACCGTGAAATCCGTGAGCCGCTTGAGCTTCTGGATGAAATCGAAAACGTTCTAAAAATTAAATGTGTCCCGATCACCTGGCCACTCGGTACAGGCCGTGATTTTGCCGGTGTATTTAATTTAATCGAAGAAAAATTCTACGTGTATAAAGCCGGTTTCGGTTCAGTGATTACTGAGATCGAAGTGCGTGATGGTTATGACTATCCTGATCTTCGTGAGAAAGTCGGTGAGTTGGCTTGGGCGGCATTTGAAGAATCGCTTGAACTGGTACAAATGGCCAATGAGCCTTTGGACCGCGAAGAGTTTCTGGCGGGTCGTCAAACCCCTGTTCTGTTCGGTACAGCCTTGGGTAACTTTGGTGTCGACCATGTTCTGGATGCTTTCAGTCAGTATGCGCCATCTCCTAAAGCCCATCCGACCCAAGATCGTGTTGTAGAAGCAGATGAAGAAGGTTTTACCGGTTTTGTTTTTAAAATTCAGGCCAACATGGATCCGAAACACCGTGACCGTATTGCCTTCATGCGGATCTGTTCAGGCAAGTATGAGAAAGGCTTGAAGATGAAGCATGTACGTCTGGATAAAGATGTGCGTATCAGCGATGCCTTAACTTTCTTAGCCGGTGATCGTCAGCATCTGGAAGAAGCCTGGCCAGGTGATATTATTGGTCTGCATAACCATGGCACTATCCAGATTGGTGATACATTTACCTCGGGTGAGAAACTTCAGTTCACCGGTATTCCGCACTTTGCGCCTGAAATGTTCCGTCGTGTCCGCTTGAAGGATCCATTAAAATCCAAGCAGTTGCAAAAAGGTCTGAAAGAACTTTCAGAAGAAGGCGCGACTCAGGTGTTTATGCCACAGAATAACAACGACCTGATCGTGGGTGCGGTGGGTGTGCTACAGTTTGAAGTGGTGGCTTACCGTCTGAAAGAAGAATACAAGGTCGACTGTGTTTACGAACCGGTCAGCATCAACACAGTACGTTGGGTGTCTTGCAATGACGAGAAGAAATTCAACGAATTCAAGAAAAAAGCCCATGACCAGTTGTCTGTCGATGGTGGTGGTCATTTGACTTATCTTGCACCAAGCCGCGTGAATTTGCAGCTGATGCAAGAACGTTATCCGGATATCGTGTTCCACAATACGCGCGAACACTAAACTTTCAGGCTTCGCAGCTAAAGTTTAAAAATATCAAACAGCTTCTCCGGAAGCTGTTTTATTTTATGCTACATTTAAGCAATTAATAACTTGATAGATATAGCAAAGAGAATGAAGCTCAGCAAGGAAGTCGTCCTCGGTTCTGTGATTGGTTTAAGTCTTGTCCTGAGTGGCTGTGATAAAAGCGAAAAAGAGCCTGCTAATACTCTACAAAATGAGAAAATCACTGCAGCTCAGCAGGCTGCAGATGTCTTGCCTTATCTGAATATTCAAGAGCAGCCGGCCAAGATTGCCTTGCCATTTTGTGAAAATAAAAACTGTATCAATGTAGAGATTCAGACCTTGCATACGGTTGATCCATGGATGAACCAGTGGATTGAAAAGCAGCAGGCAAAAGTGATCCAGGATCAAATCGGCTTGAAACAGGACATGAATTTACAGCAGGCGATCAATGCTTACGTAAAAAAATCGGATGCTTGGCAGGCGCAGCTCAATTTAAACAAGGCTTATGAATTATCGCTGTATAGCCGTATTCCTTACCAGCGCAATCAATATGTGTTGATGCAGATTGGTATCGATACCAAACAGGAAAATGTCAGCGTGCATGACCGTTATTATTTTTTTGTGGCTGACCGTCGCCAGCAGAAAATGCTGACCCCACTCGATATAGTCGATCCCAAACAGCAGTTGCGGATGGATCAGATGGTTCAGCAAGCCTATGAGGCATGGCTCAAAGACAATAGTCGCGAGGTTCAGCAGAAAGCACCGAAAAAACTGTATTGGGGACAGGCTGACTGGTTCTTTGATCAGGAAGGCATTGGTCTGCATTTTCGCAGCCATGAAATTAGCAAAGATGCCAAACAACTGGATATTTATTTAACAAAACAACAAACACAACAGGTCTTGAAAGCTGATATCTATCAGCATATGTTTTAAAGCTCATGATCCTGCGAGATTACAGGTTCCAAAAAGGTGAATGAATGCCAAAATACAAGAATATCTTTTGTCTATCCATCCTAGCATCAGCAATCTTGCTGAGTGCCTGCCAGCCGAAGGGTAATGAGCCGGAAGACTCAAGTGCTTCCGAAGTGGTACAAGCCGAAGCTGAAGCACTTAAACTCAGCGGCGATACCGAAAAGCTCAAGCTGGCGATTCCAGAATGTGAAGACAAAAGCTGTCCGGAAATCTCGATTGAACGTCTGAACAGTAATCAGAGCTTTATTGATGAATGGATCGACCAGCAGATTCTGCAACAGTTGAAAAATATCCTGTCTGTTGATGCGATTGAACCGGCAAAAGTGAATGCTGCCAGCGAAGCAGAAGTTGCTGCCTCTGAGCCCAAACCGGCTTTGGCCACAGTGACCACACCAAAACAGCAGCTTGAGCAGCAAACCCAGCCCTATATGCAGACTTTCTTGAATCTGGATAAGGAGCTCAAGGCCCTGAGTGCCAGTCATAGTATTAGCCTGATGATTAAGCCCAAGATTCTGAATTCAGGAGATCCATTGGCGACCGTGGTTCTGAACAGTAGTTACTATTTGGGAGGCGCACACGGCGCATCTGCACAGACTTATTATAATTTTGATCTGGAGCAGAAAAAATTGGTTAAGCTGGATGACATTATTGCGGCCAAACAGAAAGCCCAACTAGAAGCGCGTGCTTATGATGCGTTTAAAAACTGGGTGGTAGAATCCAAGCTGGCCAAAGATGTGGCGGAATATGAGCAGGCCTGGAAGTTCAAACTCACCGATAATTTCTATCTGGCTCAACAAGGTCTGGTCTTGCAATATGCCGAATATGAAATTGGGCCATATGTGGTTGGCTTGCCACGTTTAATGATTCCTTATGAGCAGCTACAAGGTGTACTGAAACCTGAATATCTGCCTCAAACTGAAAAAGCTGCCTCCGAGGCACAGCCAGCATCTGCTGCAAAAGCCAAATGACCTTAAAACTGTTTGATACGCATACCCATTTTGATGTTCCCGATTTTGATCCTGATCGGGAACAGTTGGCCTATACGGCCAAAGCGGTAGGTGTCGATCATCTGGTTTTAATTGGTTTTTTGCAAAACCGTTTTGCTGACCTGTTAGGAACTCACGACTTTATTAATGACCTGGAAAATGCACCGCAAAGTCATTTAGCACCGGGCTTGCATCCATTTTATATTGAACAGCATCAGACTGATCATTTACAGGAGCTGGAACAGCTGCTTAAAAATGAGCATTGTATTGCCATTGGCGAAATCGGTCTGGATACCTTTTTAAAACAGCACAAACAGGCTGAAATTTTCCAGAAACAAAAAGATTTTTTTGCTGCACAGCTTGAACTGGCACAGCAATTCGATAAGCCGGTTTTGCTGCATATCCGTAAATCCCATGCGGAGGTTTTGCAGATTTTAAAACAGCAGCAGTTTAAACAGGGCGGCATTGCGCATGCCTTTGGTGGTGGGGTTGAGGAAGCCAAAGCCTTTATCAAACTGGGATTCAAACTGGGCATCACCGGGCAAATCACCAATCCAAATGCCAAAAAACTGCATCAAGTGGTGCAGTATGTCGGACCGGAACATCTGGTAGTAGAAACTGACTGTCCGGATATGACACCACTCTGTTGTCAAAGCTCGACCGAGCAACGTACCCGAAATACACCTGCAAATTTACCTTATGTGCTGCAAGGACTGGCAAAGAGCCTGCATATGCACAAAGAGGAACTGGCTGAACAGCTCTGGCAAAATACTCATCAGGCCCTGCATCTGGCCATTTAAGTTAACGCTCTTAACTCGGTCTTAAATTCCCAGTTCATCATAAATAGAAAAAAAGGTGCATTATGCAATTTCTAAAATGCTCCAGACTTGGCATCATGCCATATACATTTTTTTAGGTGAGATTCACATGGCACAAGGACTTTTGGCGGGTAAGCGCTTCTTGATCGCGGGCATTGCGAGTAAATTATCGATTGCTTTTGGTATTGCTCAAGCATTGCATCGTGAAGGTGCTGAATTGGCTTTTACTTATCCAAATGAAAAGCTGAAAAAGCGGGTAGATGACTTTGCTGAACAGTTTGGTTCGAAACTGGTTTTTCCTTGTGATGTGGCAGTAGATGCTGAAATTGACTATGCATTTGCTGAACTGGCCAAACACTGGGATGGTCTGGACGGCGTAGTGCATTCTATCGGTTTTGCACCGGCACATACGCTGGATGGTGACTTCACCGAAATCACGGATCGTGAAGGTTTTAATATTGCGCATGACATCAGTGCCTATAGCTTTATCGCAATGGCACGCGCGGCAAAACCTTTGCTACAAGTCCGTCAAGGTTGTTTGCTAACATTAACCTACCAAGGTTCTGAGCGTGTAATGCCAAACTATAACGTGATGGGTATGGCCAAAGCCTCTTTAGAAGCTGGCGTACGTTATTTGGCGTCTAGCTTGGGTCAGGAAGGTATTCGCGTGAATGCGATCTCTGCGGGTCCAATCCGTACTTTGGCAGCTTCCGGTATTAAATCATTCCGTAAAATGCTTGACCTGAATGAGAAAGTTGCACCATTAAAACGTAATGTGACAATTGAAGATGTCGGTAATGCCGCATTATTCCTGTGCTCGCCATGGGCTAACGGAATCACTGGTGAAATCCTGTATGTTGATGCCGGCTTTAACACTGTTGGGATGAGCGCTGATTTGATGGCGGATGCAGAGTAAAACCCTACTTTTCACCTTCTTCCTTTGGGAGAAGGCCGGGATGAGGGGATTTTTATTTACCTCTCCCCCTTGCGAAACAGCGTTTCTCATCTTCTGTGAGGAGAGGGAAGTTACCAATAAAAAAGACCGCATAAGCGGTCTTTTTTAGATTTGAAGGACAGCGATTAAGCTTGACCATCCACAGCGGCGGTTTGCGCACGTTGCATATTGGCTTCAAATTCAGCATCGAAGTTGATTGGAGTCAATAGCAATTGTGGGAAGCTACCTTTAGTCACCATATCATTCACTGCTTCACGTAGGAACGGGAACAGGATGTTCGGGCAGTATGCGCCTAGGATGTATGGAAGACGCTCTTCTTCAACGCCATCCACCAGGAAAATACCAGCTTGAGTGACATCAACGATAAACGCGGTATCACCTTCGTTGGTCGCTTGAACCACGACTTTCAAAGCTACTTCAAAATGAGTTTCATCAATTTTTTCTGCAGAAGAAGAAAGATTGATGTTTAACTCAGGTTGCCATTGCTTGGTAAAAACTTGCGCCCCAGGAACTTCAAAAGAAATATCTTTGGTGTAAATACGCTCTAATGCCAATTGTGCTTGAGCTTGTTGTTCTTCACTCATTTTTTGATCCTTAATATGAAGTGATAATTTTAGTAAGGTTAAGCCAGCAATTCATCAAGTTTGCCTTCACGCTCTAAAGCATAAAGTTGGTCAAAACCACCGATGAACTGATCATTAATAAAAATTTGTGGCACGGTACGGTGATTGGTACGCTGCATCAATTCAAGACGTACTTCAGGCGCTTCTTGAGACAAGTTAATCTCTTTATATGCCACACCCTTACGTTCCAGTAGCTGTTTTGCACGCACGCAATAAGGACACACTGTCGTCGAGTAAATAGTAACTTCAGCCATGATCAATCTCCTGTTCGTGGATTATTTGCTTTTCACCAAAGGTAAACCTTGAGCTTTCCAGTTGCTGACGCCGCCATCAAGACGGTAGGCATCGGCATGACCAACCTGCTGTAATGCAGTACCAGCCACCTGTCCAAGGTTACAAATGAACACCAAAGGGCGATCAGATGCTTTCAGCTCTTCAACATGTTTTGTAATCTGGCTATATGGAATATTACGGCTGCCGCTGATATGACCTTCACGGAAGTCTTTGGCATCACGTAAATCAATCAGCATGGCATTTTTTGCTTTGACTAAAATTCCCAGCGATTGCGGAGAAATTTTGCGACCGTTACGTTGACCTTCGATAATGAAGAACAAAACCACTAATACCGCGAGTGTTCCAAATAAGAAGGGGTGATTCCCCATAAACTCGAACCAACGTTCCACAATTCACCTAATTACAATTTTAAAATTGCCAAGAGTATAGCTCATAAATATGGTGATCAAAATCACCGCTTCAAGGGCCAAGGGTTAAGAAAATTAATTTTTTTGCTGTGCTTCAGTGATTTCGTCGATTAAACGTAAATAGCTGTCCAGTCGGCGCGGTAAAATTTCACCTGCGGCAACAGCCTGACGCAAAGCACATTGTTTTTCATGCTTATGGGTACAGTTACGGAACTGACAATGGCCGAGCAGGTTTTCAATTTCAGGAAAGCCGCTTTGTACCTTATCTAAAGTCAGATGCCACAGGCCAAATTCACGAATTCCTGGAGAGTCAATCAGGGCGGCACCTTCACCAAAACCGATCAAGCGCGTTGATGTCGTAGTGTGCTGACCAAGTGCCGAGTTTTCCGAAATAATATTGGTTTTCTGTGCGGCATCCGGCACGATCGCATTAATCAGCGTGCTTTTACCCACACCAGATTGACCGACGAAAGCCACCGTTTCATTTTCCAGACGATTAGACAGTGCAGTCAGGTCGCCATCGGATTGGGTCTGCATCACTTCATAACCGAGATCTTGATATTCTTGCAGCAGAGTCAGAATCGGATCGTTTTCTTTTAACAAATCGGCTTTATTCATCACCAGCAATGCAGGAATATCGGCATCGGCACAGGCCACCAGATAACGGTCGATCAGGCCCGGCGCTGGCTCAGGCAATGGTGCAAACACGATCACAATCAGTGAAATGTTGGCCGCTACCGGTTTAACCTTGTGATAGCGGTCGGGGCGTGTCAATAAGGATTTTCGGGGATGAATCGCGGTGATAATTCCTAAACCGGTATTCGGATCGGCTTGCCATTTGACCCGGTCACCCGTGACCAATAAATCCAGATTGGTTCGAGTATGACAGCGCCAGACGCTGTCCAGTTCAATCTCTTTCCAGAAAGGTTCAGGCTCACCATCGGCGACCACAGGTTTTTCAGGGTGAATGTCAGGGCGAGACAAAGCTTGCACTTCAAGTTGGCGGCCATAATGTTGCACCACTAAACCTTCAAGATCACTGGAGGTATCGAGATCTTCTTGACGTGTTTTCTGTTGTTTCTGAATGCGGCGCTGTTGTTGCTCTGTCAGACGACGCTTACGTATTAAGGCCATTCATATCCTAAAAAAACCGGGTAAATCAGATGGCAAAAATAGCATGAAGCAGCCCCCGAATGACACCCAAGATGTAATTAATTTGCTACTATAGTTGTTTTTAAACCCAATAAGATTGCACATTTATGAGCAGCACCGCTGATACCCGCCTGATTTGGATTGACCTTGAAATGACAGGTCTAGACACAGACAATGATCAAATTATTGAAATTGCAACAATTGTAACCGATGACAATTTGAATATTTTGGCAGAAGGTCCTGTGCTTGCGGTACATCAGCCTGCACGTCTGTTAAATGCCATGGATGAGTGGAACACTCGCCAGCATGGCCAGTCTGGTCTGATTGAACGTGTACGTCGCAGTAAACTGACCGCTCAGGATGCCGAACAGCAAACTATTGAATTCCTGAAAAAATGGGTCAATCCAAAATCTTCACCGATGTGTGGTAACTCGATCTGTCAGGATCGCCGTTTCTTGCACCGCCTGATGCCTGAACTGGAGCAGTATTTCCATTACCGTAATCTGGATGTATCTTCAGTGAAAGAACTGGCCAAACGCTGGCGCCCGGAAATCATGAGCGGTCTCAAGAAAAATGCCTCGCATCTGGCGATGGATGACATTCGTGATTCGATTGCGGAATTGAAATACTATCGTGAATATTTTTTCATCATGAATAAAGATTAATTCCGATAGATGAAAAAGAGGCGAAAGCCTCTTTTTTTATTTTACTGAACTGGATTTTTTCTAGTGTAAAACTGCTCCATGCTTTCAAAGCCTACCCACAAGAGTAATAACACAATCAGATGATTCTGTGTTTCATAACGATCGAAAATAACTAAGCCAAATAATCCTAAAGTCATTAAACGAATGAGAATGCTGAGATAATAATTTTTGTTCTTTTGGCTGATCAGAACATAAAAATAAAGCCCGATACAAACAATGTTCAAACCCAAAAGGGTGTTAAATAGCATGACATTCCACTCCTTTTGGCCAAATGACATAGAATTAATTTATTGATATTTTAATCAATCGCGAGTCGGTTGTCGCTCTCATCCAATCTGAATGTCATTTAAATCGATCAAAAATTTAGTGGCGGTAAAGAAAAGCGGATTTTGCTAAAATGATCCGGTATTTTTATTGCTATAGATGACCTATGACTGACCTGCTTCAAGATGATGAATATGACCGCCGTTTTGCTGGTGTTGCCAAAATTTATGGAGAAGACAGCTTTAACCATTATGAAAAAAGTCATGTGATGGTGATTGGCATCGGTGGTGTCGGTTCATGGGCAGTAGAAGCTCTGGCACGTAGCGGAATTGGCGAACTGACCTTGGTCGATATGGATGTGGTGGCGGCATCAAATATCAACCGCCAGTTACCTGCCATGAGTACCACCTTGGGTCATGAAAAAATTGAAGTTATGGCCGAGCGGTGTCGTGCAATTAATCCACGGATTAAAATCAATCTAATTGATGATTATCTGACGCCTGAGAATATCAAAGAAATTTTAGCTCCGACACCGGATCTGATTTTAGATTGCATCGATGATGTCAAAGCCAAATTTGCCCTGATGCTACATTGTCGCTTTAACAAGATTCCTTTAATTGTATCGGGCGGGGCAGGTGGCAAACTGGATCCACTGAAAATTCGTGTTGCAGATTTATCTAAAACCGAACAGGACCCGATGCTGGCCAAATTACGTGTCCAGTTACGTGCTAAAGGCATCTGTAAAAAGCCCAAAGAAAAATTCGGTATTACCTGTGTCTATTCCATCGATAATCCATTTTCGAGTGCCGATGTCTGCGCCAGTGCCGGCTTACGCTGTGGTGGTTATGGCTCTGCCGTGGTGGTGACTTCAAGCTTTGCCATGGTCGCCGTGGCAGAAGGCTTGAAAAAGCTCGATAGTAAAAGAGCAAAAGCCTGATTTAAAAATAAAAAGCACAATCTATGTGCTTTTTTTAAACTGGCGTTTAGAATGAAAGGATTCATTTGCAGAACAAAAATAATGTTTTGGAGCAGCTATGTGGTTCTTGCTGGTACTGATTTTGGGGATAGGGGCGTTGGCGATCTGGATGTGGAAACGTCCGGATCCGGTGAAACGTGATCAGGCGAAGGCTGTACAACATGATTTATGGATTGAGCAGATTGATGCTCAACTGAAACACGCAGCACGTTTGAGTTCAGATCCGGAATATCCGAATTATGAACGTGCCTATCAGATTTATCAGGGGCTGGCCCAGCAACAGGAAATCCCACAAGCCTATGTAGGCATGGGTCTGATGCATCTGCAAGGTCTGGGACATGAGCAAAATACTGAAAAAGCCATTAGCTACCTAGACAAAGCCTTTCGCTTGGG
This sequence comes from Acinetobacter lwoffii, assembly GCF_052078135.1. GTDB lineage: Bacteria > Pseudomonadota > Gammaproteobacteria > Pseudomonadales > Moraxellaceae > Acinetobacter > Acinetobacter lwoffii_Z. Next base: position 118,231 of record NZ_JBQGUZ010000001.1, on the reverse strand, counting down.
CAGTGATGAAGCGGCTTATCATTTGGGGCAGATTCATGAAGGGGAGGCGTATCAACAGGCTGACCCGGAAAAAGCCCTGTACTGGTACCGACATGCCGTAGCACGTGGCAATCTGGATGCCCAGTATCGCATCACTGAACTTTCTTCTACCGAAGGCCAGCCTCAAAACGAGATGACTGCAGAAAAACAGCGTCTGGCATTATTAATTCAAAATGCCGGGCAGGGTCATGCCAATTCGCAGTATCAGTTGGCTCAGTATTATTTGGCAGATTCAACAACCCAAGATTTAGTGCAAGGAATTCATTATCTGTTTCTGGCGGCACAACAAGATCATTTGGCCGCTAATCAGCAGATCGCCGATGATTATGGGCATGGACAGATTCTCCCCCAAGACCTGATGCAATCGCTGCAATTTATTAAACGCTGTATCAGTCTCGGTGACCAGAAAGGTCTCTATGATTATTATGCCGGTGTGTTACAAGGCCGTATCGATACCGACCAGCGTCAACGCGTGTTCCAGCATTTATTGCAGCAGTCCAAAGAGCATGCCGATGCACAAGCCAAGACTTTAATCGGGCTGGCTTATTTTCATGGCTGGTATGTTGATAAAAATGAAACCATGGCATTTCGTTACTGGTCGGAAGCGGCCAACAGTCAGCATGCGCCTGCATTATGCATGATTGCTGCGCTGTATTTTGAGCAGCACCTGGTGGCCAACGAACCGCAAAAAGCATTTGAGTTATATCAGGCTGCCTATCAGCTTAGTCCTGATGATGTGTCTGCACAGATGGGGCTAGCGCTGTGTTATTTAAATGGTGTCGGTACAGTAAAAGACATTGCCAAAGCCACACAAATGATTCAGAGCGCGGCACAGCAGTATTGGCTGATTGAAGCTCAATCTGAAGCGGATTTAATTTATAGCGTCGGCCGGTTTTATAGTCTAGCTGAATATCCTTTACCGACACGTGACAAAGCTATCCAGTATCTGAATCAGGCGGTTGCGAAAGGTTCGAAAGAGGCGGCATGGTTCCTGTACCAAGCTCTGTCAGGCATTTATCCTGTCTTTGTGAACAATTTAGAGCTAGCAAATCGTTATCTGCATCAGGCTGCGCAATTGGGTCATGCCCAAGCACAGGCAGAATTGGGCTTGAAATATCTTAAAGGCCAACAGATTGCGCAGGATATTGCCTTAGGCTTGAGCTATCTGCAAAAAGCAGCCGCTCAGCAGAATGGTGTAGCACTGAATGCTCTGGGTGAAGCATATGAACAGGGTCAAGGTGTTGAGAGCAATATTGAGCAAGCCGTACAGTATTATCAGCAGGCGGCAGCGCAGGTAAATGCGGATGCTTATAGCCATCTTGGACGTTTATATACCAAGGGAATTGGCGTGGAGCGTGATATCAGAATCGCACGGGACTGGCTGGAAAAAGGCAGTTTACTCGGACATGAGCGATCCACTGAATTATTGAAAAATGTGAATGCGTATTTGCAAATGAAATAAACTGACTCAAATCATATGAGCTAAAAAGCCGCTGTCTGACAGCGGTTTTTTTATGGATCAAGCTTTGTTAAGGTAATTGTTTAATCGGGCTACCACCCAATGCCTGCATCAAGGTGACATAAGCATTGTACTGGTTCTGTCTGGTTTGCACCAAAGATAGCCGCGCATTGCGCGTAGTTTCCTGTGCATCCAGCAGGTTTTTCAACGCCACCGCACCATTACGATAACGCACTTCAGTCAAGCGTTCAGTTCTTTCTGTCAGCTCAACATTGCGTTGCTGTAATGCAACCTGCTTAGTGAGCTCAGTACGATTCGACAAGGCATTTTCCACATCGGCAAAGGCTTCGTACATGGTCTGGCGATACTGGATAATGGCTTTTTCATATTCCAGCTCATTGACTTGCAGATCACGTTTCATGTCATTCCATTGCAGGAAAGGCAAGGTCAGACCTGCACCTAAAGTTGCAACCGGATTTTTCAGTGCATTCGAGAGGGACGTACTGCTGCCAATACCGGTGGTCAGATTGCCGGTCAAACTAATGGATGGATAGTAGCTGGCTTTGTTGGCATCTTTATTAGCTAGTGCCTTACGCAAGCGCAGTTCAGTCGCTCGAAGGTCAGGACGACGTGACAATAAACTCGCCGGTAAGTCAGCCTGAATACTCGGCAATTGAATATTCGGTAAACGGCTTGGCTCTTGAATCGCGAGCTGTTGAACCGGCATGTGCAGCAATACCGCGAGTCCGGTACGTGTTTCCACACGTTGTTGTTCAATCTGGCTTAAGGTTGCCTGTTGGCTTTGAATCGCCTGTTCCGCCTGGGTTAAATCCAGACCGGATACTGCGCCGGCACGATATTGCACTCGCACCAGATCATAGGTTTTTTGCGCGGTCGCCAGATTTTGCTGTACCACGCTATAACGTTCATTCAGATAAGCCAGTTGCCAATAGAGTTGCGCTGTGGTGCCGATCAGGCTCTGAGCAGTTGCCTGCAAGTCTTCTTCAGAGGCTAAGGCCTCCCAGCGAGCGGCTTCGGTTTGATTGGCCAGTTTGCCAAACAGATCCAGTTCATAGCTTAAGCCCGGATAACCCAGTGAAAGACCCGTCGAAGAATCGCCGCCACCATCTAGGCTAAAACGATGGCCCGTTGAAATTCTTGCATCACCGACGCGAACGCCTTGCTGACTTTGAGCTTGTCTGGCTTGAATACGGGCCTGTTGTAAACTGATGCCGGCCACTGCCAGATCGGTATTCTGCGCCAATACTTCATTCACCAAATTATTTAATTGCGGATCTTTAAATAAAGTCCACCATTGATCTGCCAAAATATCAGCATGAATCTGCTGACTAAGCACCTTATTGTTTTGAAAGCTACCCGGCATATTGATCGCAGGCTGTTCATAGGGGGTTTTCACCACTGCGGCACAACCGACCAGCGAGCTTCCCAGCAACAGGGCACTGGCAAGCTTGGTTAAATTCATTTGCATATCAGATTCCTTATTCGCGAGAGAGCGCATCGACTGGATTCAGACGAGCAGCGTTACGTGCCGGGATAAAGCCAAACACCATCCCGATCAGGCTTGAGCAGACAAAGGCCGCTACAATCGAAGTGGTTGAATACGCCATCTGGAAAGTACCGCCGGCAAAATGGGTAATTAATTGGCCAATCCCGAGAGAAAGCAGCACACCCAAAATACCACCCAAGATACAGACCAGAACGGCTTCAATCAGGAATTGCTGCAAAATATCACTTTGACGGGCACCCACCGCCATACGCACACCAATTTCCTGAGTACGTTCGGTTACCGATACCAGCATGATGTTCATGACCCCAATTCCGCCGACCACCAGTGAAATTACCGCAATTGCTGAAATCAGCAGAGTCATGGTCGCCGTGGTTTGCTGAATGGTTTCACGAATACTGTCGGCATTCTGGGTAAACACATCCTGCGCGCCATGTCGCTGTACCAGCAGATTCAGAATCGCATTTTCAGCCGCCGCACTTGGGTATTCATCCTTAATCCGCACAATGATGCTACGCACATTGGATTGCCCCAGCATACGGCTCATGACGGTGGAATACGGCAGATAGACATTCAGGCTGTCATTATTGCCCATCATGCCTTTTTGCGCGTCAATCACCCCGATAATCCGGCTCGGTACGCTCCCGAGTAAAATCACCTGACCCACCGGATTGGTGCCATCCTTAAAGAAGGTATTTTTGGTATTGGTGTCAATGACGACATCTTGCGCCTGTTGCATGACACTACTGCGGTCAAAAGGCTGACCGGACTGGAAAGTCATGCCACGCACGTAGAAGAAATCTTCACTGACGCCGTTGACCGTAGTTGAAGCTTCAATTTCTTTATAACGGCCGGTGACACTGCTATTCACCGATGGGCTGACGCCATCGACATACGGTTGTTCAGCTAGCGCATCGGCATCGGCCGGAATCAGGGTTTTGGACTGTGAAGATCTGGAATTATCCCCAAAGCCTCGACCCTGAAATACGGTAATGGTATTGGTCCCCAGACTGCTGATATTTTCCAGAATCTGCTTTTGTGAGCCATTACCGAGTGCCACCACCGAGACCACCGAAGCAATACCGATAATGATTCCGAGCATGGTGAGGAAAGTCCGCATGCGATGTGCATTCATGGCCAGCAAGGCCATCCGGAAGGCTTCACCCAGACGGTCAACTGCAGAACGCCATGAAGAAATCTTCTTTTGTTCACTGCGGATCAGCGGCTGTTTTTCCAGATGCTCTTCGACTTCAGGAACATTGGGCTGGTCGGAAATGATATTACCGTCTGAAATCTCGATAATCCGGGTCGCATTTTTCGCTACATTATGATCATGCGTGACCAGAATGATGGTATGACCTTTGGCATTCAGTTCACGCAAAATACGCATCACTTCAATACCGCTGTTCTTGTCCAATGCACCTGTCGGTTCATCGGCCAGAATCACGTCACCGCCATTCATTAGCGCACGGGCAATCGAGACACGTTGCTGCTGACCACCAGAGAGCTGGCTGGGACGGTTCTGGGTTTTTTCACCCAGACCCAGATCAGTCAGAATCTTGACGGCTCGTGCGTGTCGTTCAGATGAATCTGCACCGGCATAAATTGCAGGAACTTCGACATTACCTGCGGCATTTAAATCACCCAGCAGATGATAACGCTGGAAAATAAAGCCGAAATATTCACGGCGTAATTGCGCCAGTTCATCCGCTTCCAGTTCGCGGGTTTCACGACCTTTGACCTTGTAGCTACCGGTAGTTGGTTTGTCCAGACAACCCAGAATGTTCATAAGGGTTGATTTACCCGAACCGGACTGGCCGACAATCGCCACAAGTTCACCCGGATAAATCTCCAGATTCACCCCTTTTAAAATCTGGACCGTACTTTCACCCGCAGGGAATTCACGAACCAGATTTTTCACCTCGAGGAGAGGCTGTTGTTGTGAATTCATGCTTACATTCTCATTGGGCCACGGCTATTGCCACCGCGTTTTGCCGCATCATTGGAGGTATCAGAACCATCGGCAATCACCACCTGATCACCACGTTTTAGACCTTTCAGCACTTGCGCAGTCGCGCGGTTATTCAGACCGATTAGTACAGGGGTTGGTTTTGCAGTGCCATCGGCTTGCAAGACACGAACCATGCCACGCTGTGCTTTACCTTGCTCAATCAGCGCAAGTTCTGCTTCAGATAGGTTTAGACGCGCTGGACGTTCACCGGCAGGGCGGTTGCCTTGAGCCGATTCAGCTTCAGGACGTGATGCCGGGCCGCCTTCACCGCGAGAACCCTCACCGCGCGCTTCACCACGATTGGCACGTGGCGGACGGTTTGAACCTTGAATGGCTGCAGCAGGAATGGTTAGCACATTTTTAGCTTCATCCAGCACGATATAAACTTGCGCCGTCATATCAATACGCAATTTGCCATCTTCATTCGGGACATCGAACAATGCGTTGTAATACACCGCAGAACTTGAAGATGAGCTTGATGTATTGCTATCGGTATTAATTGAATTAGGTGCAGGCTCAACCTGACGCAGTTTGGCGTAAATCTTTTTCTCGTTATTGCCTAACGTGGTGAAATAAACCGTCTGACCTTCTTCAACTTTCATGACATCTGCTTCAGAAATTTCAGCTTTAATAGTCATGGTGTCAAGTTTGGCCAGTTTGACAATGGTCGGCGCACTCTGGTTGGCGTTTACAGTTTGACCTTCTTCGGTCACAATCGCCACAATCGTGCCATCCATCGGTGCCACAATCTGGGTATAGCCAAGATCTTCTTTAGCTGTGGCCAGCGTCAAACGTGACTGTTCAATCTGCGCATTGATGGCGGTGATATCCGCTTGTGCTGTTTTATAGTTCGCAAATGCCGACTCCAGCTCTGAGCGAGAAGTGGCATCCTGTGCATACATGGCTTTCTGACGGTTGTATTCAGCTTCAACTTTGGCCAAATTCGCTTGTCTTACTGCAAGTTGTGCCATCTGATTTTTAATGCTGGCTTCAGCGGTTTTTAAATCATTTTCCTGACGAACGGAGTCAATCCGCGCAATCAGCTGACCTTGCTTGACCTGATCGCCCAGTTCTACATACATTTTTCTGACCTGACCCGAAACCTGCGCCCCCACGCTGACCATCTTGGTCGCTTCCAGAATACCAGTCGCCAGTACAGAGCTTTCGATATCGCCCTGGGTGACTTCAGCCGTAATATATTGCGGAGGCTGTTCTTTGGGTTTGAGGAAGTACCACCCCGCAGCGATGAGCGCAATGGCAATCACGGCGGCCATAATCAATTTCGTCGGTTTTATTTTTGGCATGATCAATATCGGTTCAAAATCAGAGAATTGTGAACGATTATAAAAGCGAAATTAGGATAAATCGTGTATTTTTTTAAACTAATAGGAATGATTATTATTTTATTTTTCGAATTTTGACAAAGACTTAGTGAAATAGGGGCTTGCCACAGATACTGGAAATCGCCTGTAGTACCAAATGCTCCGGATTTTCATGTTCGAGTCCTTTAATTGAGGCATCAATTCTTAATAATAACCCCGGCCAGGCCAGAAAAGTCTGTGGGCTGAGACGGCGCAAGGCTTGTTGATATAACCCGACTTTGGTTTTCCAGATCCCGATTTGCAAGGCATTTTGCGGTTGTTCAAACAGCTGCATCAACAGACGCATTTCCTTGCTGAGACTCCATAAAATCAGGCTCATCGGTTCACCTGAAACGACTAGATACTGAAAAATTTTGATCGACTGGGAAAGATTACCTTGTAGCAGGGCATCGCTCAAATCATAGGTGCTATAACGTGACTGATCTTGTAAACATGCATATAAATGATCAACCTGAATGATATCGACTTCAGCAAAGGTATCGCTAACCCGCATCAGGCTGTTCTTTGCTGCAAGCAGGTTGTGCTCATGATGTTGTTCCAGCCATTGCCAGGCATCATTGGCTAAACGAATGCCGAGTTTTTCAGCTTCAATACCCAGAATCTGCTGCCGGTCTTTTGGATAATTGGCCACCAGCGAAACATTCACACCATTGGCATCAATCAGCTGAAAGAAACTGGATTTCAGGCTATTACTATCCTGTTTGGGCATCACCACCAACAGCAGGTTTTGTTCATTATGCTGCAAATAGTTTTTCAGTAACTTGATTGCGCTGGCATCCGGTTTGATATTGCCATGTACTTCAATCGCCAACTGGGTTGAAAACAGCGACAAGCTGTTCAAGGCATTAAAGACGGTTTTCCAGTCGGCGACCGAACTAATGTCATAGCGTTGACGTTCAATGTCCTGCTTTTGCCAGCTGGCCCGAAAGGCATCAATTAAATTCTGTTCCAGCAAAGGCTCTTGACCATGCAAGACCCAAGCACCGCGAGCTTCATCGACACGTTTCAGGGCTTGCAGATAATCAAGTTTCATAAAGAGGTCTTATTGAGCAGGTTGCACTGAGGTATTTTGTTTGGCTAAGGGTAAGCGGTTCGATGAAATCTGACGCGCGATCTGCTGCGCCACATCATCAATAATGACCTGATTCAGATATTTTTGTTCCTGGTCATCGGTGTTGACCGTTTCAATATCATATTGATACGTACGTGTTGCCACGACAGTGCGTGGTTCAGTGATCGGATTGCCTTGTGCATCTTCAATCCGGAAAGTCACGTTTAAACGTAACAAGGTTTCAACTAGTTTACCGTTCAGTTCCAGACGGCGAGGGGTGTAATCCAGGACACGTAACACATAAGCATTGGGTGCATTACTCAGCTGTACGCCTGCAGCACCGAGGTAAACTGCCAGTTTCTCTTGCAGTTCTTCAGTATTGGGCGGTAAAGACAGGCTCATGACAGAGTAAGCAACAGGGGCGGAGCTCGGATTGGTTCCTTTCAGATGAAAGCCACAGCCGACTAAGCCTGCACTCAGACCACAAGTTAAAACAATTGCTGCTAAATGTTTGCCCAAATGCATGTGTTGCCCTCTATGCTTCCCGAAGGGGAATATTTGAAATCCTGAACTGGATTGTAAAGTCAAAGCCCGTTGGCTGGCAACGGGCTTTGTTTGGGAATTGTGAAATCCTTCAGAAAGTTCCTTCTCCCTCTGGGAGAAGGTTAGGATGAGGGGTTATATATTTACCTCTCCCTAGCCCTCTCCTGAGAGGAGAGGGAACTTAAGGATTTAAACCACCAAATTCACTAATTTATTCGGTACCACAATTTCTTTCTTGGTTGGACCCGTCAAGAATTGCTGAACTTCAGGCAATGCTTTGGCTTGAGCCAAGATGTCATCTTTAGAGGCATCGACTGATACTTCAAGCTTGCCGCGGAGTTTACCGTTGACTTGAACCACGATGGTTTGCGTATTACGTGTCAGCGCAGATTCATCTACCGCAGGGAATAAAGTTGAATTCAATTCAATCCCAAATTCAGCCAATAAAGTCTGGCTTAAATGCGGTGCAAATGGTGCAAGTAAAGTTAACAGCGTGGTAATCGATTCACGTGCGACAGCAACGTCATTGTCATCTTGAGCTTCAAATTTGTTGTTAGCATTTAAAAGTTCCATCAATGCAGCAATGGCAGTGTTAAATGCATGACGACGTTCAATATCATCACCGACTTTTTGGATGGTTTCGTGTGTCTTACGACGCAAGTCTTGTGCAGCCGTAGACAGTGCCGCTTTGTCGATGTTTGATGCACCGTTACCTTTTTCAAGGAAGCCTGTTGCTAAACGCCATACACGTTTCAGGAAGCGGTTTGCACCCTCAACACCGGCATCAGACCATTCAAGTGATTGATCAGGTGGTGCTGCGAACATCATGAACACGCGTGCCGTATCTGCGCCGTACTGGTCAATAATCGATTGCGGGTCGATACCGTTATTTTTCGATTTCGACATTTTTTCCTGACCGCCAACCACAACTTCTTGGCCATCTTCTTTATATTTGGCAGAAAGCACACGGCCTTTTTCGTCTTTTTCAAGTTCGATATCCGCAGGGTTAAACCAGGTTTTCTTGCCAGATTCAGCTTCACGATAGAAGGTATCTGCTAGCACCATACCTTGCGTTAACAAGTTAGTGAATGGTTCATTGCCTTGTACTACGCCTTCATCGCGCATCAATTTGTGGAAGAAACGCGCATATAACAAATGCAGAATCGCGTGTTCAACACCACCGATGTACTGGTTTACAGGCAACCAAGTTTGGCCAGCTTCTGGTTTTACCATGCCACCCGTAAAGTCGGGAGATGCATAACGTGCATAGTACCAAGATGATTCCACGAAGGTATCCAGCGTATCTGTTTCACGACGAGCATCGCCACCGCAGCTTGGGCATGACGTTTTGTAGAATTCAGGCATTTTGTTCAATGGGTTACCTGAACCATCTGGAACAACGTCAGTCGGAAGAACCACAGGAAGCTGCTCTTCAGGTACTGGCACTTGACCACATGATGGACAGTTAATCATTGGAATTGGACAACCCCAATAACGCTGACGAGATACACCCCAGTCACGTAAACGGAATTGAACTTTAGAACTTGCCAGGCCTGTTGGTTCTAATTTAGCAAGAAATGCATCGTATGCACCCTGAAAATCTAAACCGTCAAATTCGCCTGAATTAACCAGTTTACCGTCTTTAGAGCCGTACCATTCTTGCCATTGAGTCGCATCAAAGTCAGCATCATCTGCGCCTTTAGCATCAATCACTTGCTTGATGGTCAAGCTATATTTATTGGCAAATTCGAAGTCACGTTCATCATGTGATGGAACCGCCATCACTGCACCTGAACCATAAGACATCAATACATAGTTGGCGATCCAGACCGGAACTTCTTCACCTGTGACAGGGTGTTTTACAGAAAGACCGGTTGCCATGCCTTTCTTCTCGGCAGTCGCAAGATCCGCTTCTGCCACAGAACCCATACGGCATTCTTCAATGAATGCACCCAATTCTGGGTTTGTTTCAGCCGCTTTCAGCGCCATCGGGTGTTCTGCTGCAACTGCAACATACGTTACGCCCATCAGCGTGTCGGCACGTGTGGTGAAGACTGTTAAACCATCTGCATAAACTTCTGGATTCGCTGAAGGGAAGGTAATGTCCATCCCTTGTGAGCGGCCAATCCAGTTACGTTGCATGGTCAATACTTGTTGTGGCCAACCGTCTTTAAGCGTGTCCAGGTCGTCAAGTAACTCTTGCGCATAATCAGTGATGCGGAAGTAGTACATTGGAATATCACGTTTTTCTACCAATGCACCTGAACGCCAGCCGCGACCATTTTCAACCTGTTCGTTGGCAAGAACAGTCTGATCGACCGGATCCCAGTTCACTGTAGAAAGTTTACGGTAGATCAAACCTTTTTTATAAAGCTGAACAAATAACCATTGTTCCCAGCGATAGTATTCAGGGGTACAGGTCGCAAATTCACGATCCCAATCCACTGCAAGACCGAGTTTTTTCAACTGGTCACGCATGTAAGCGATATTTTCAAATGTCCATTTTGCCGGTGCAACCTGATGCGCAATCGCTGCATTTTCAGCAGGCAGACCAAAAGCATCCCAACCCATCGGTTGCAGGACCGTTTCACCTTTTAAGCGATGGAAACGGCTGATCACGTCACCAATCGTATAGTTACGCACATGACCCATATGCAGCTTGCCACTTGGGTAAGGGAACATCGAGAGAATATAACGACGTGGACCTTCTACTTTGTCGGCAACTTTAAAGGCTTTGCGAGATTCCCAATCCTGTTGGACTTGAGGCTCAATCGCACTGGCTTGATATTCGGAATCAATGTGAGTAGTCATAAACGTATCAGTGAATTACGGTGAAAAAAGTCTGTTGCACAGCATAGCGCAAAATGCACCTAAAAGTGAATTTTGCGCCAGCATTTACCGAAGAAAAAACACGCTGTTCTATATAGAGGTGTCTTATAAAGCAACTGCACGATTTTTAGATTGCTGCAAGGCTTCGTTGGCTTCACGTTGTTGCTGGTCCTGATTCGCAGGAACTTGAGGGGCTTGTTGCTGTTGTTCTTGAGGTGTGTTCTCGGTTTGAACTTCAGTTTCAGTCGTTCTAGATGATGCTGGTGCTGAATTTTTCCAGCCATAGGTATCCACTGTGGTGGCTTTTTTCGCAGATTTCGGTGGTGGCGTCTTGGTATAATGCGTGACACCTTTCGCATCGACCCATTTATGATACTGGATCGCGGAAGCGCTGGTGCTACAGATGCTCAAAACAACTGCGCAACTCAAACTGAAGGCGGTTAAAAAAGATATTTTCATTGTTCTTGGGCCTCGGCTTGCTAGGCATGGAATACTGCAATGATTGTAGTGATATTTTCAGTAAAAGTGATGGATTTTTATCTGCTTTATTCGATGTTAATCGCTTAAACAAACCCACTCTAGCGTATAAGAAATCAGAGATAAATCTTCGTATACAAAATTTATTGATAAACAATTTCCTTTCATTTAATAAAAATTCATTCATTTTTTTTATATAAGACATATTAAAAATTTATAAAATTAAACCATTAACCCTATGAATTTTATTGGATTAGATTAAGAAAGAAGAGAGTCAATGCATGGCTATAAGCTGATATTGCTGTTAAAAACAGCAGATCTAGGCGCTATAAGCGTAGATTGTCTGTTTTTTAAACTTGACTTTAAAGCCTGAAAACACAAGAATGCTGCAATAGTTTTATATGCCTTAGATCGATCACCCTTCGACTAAGTGTCATTTCATGCAATGGGCGATTTCTCTAGCCGAGAAATTGAACAAAGCTAAGCAAAATATGTTTATCCCAACATGTTTTAGATCTCGTATTGCTCGAACAGCGAAGAGATCAGATTTTTTTCCTATTGCTTTGAAAACTATGAAATTTGTGTGCTATAACAGTGCAGACAGTTAACAAATGAAACACTGCAAATGCCTCCCATTTGTGCAGTGAATAATATTAGGGTGAATCACGTTGGAACTTCTATCTGGTGGTGAAATGCTTGTTCGCGCATTAGCGGACGAAGGCGTTGAACATGTTTTTGGATACCCAGGCGGCGCAGTTCTTCATATTTATGATGCGCTATTTCAACAAGACAGAATCAATCATTATCTCGTACGTCACGAACAGGCTGCCGGTCACATGGCCGATGCTTACTCACGCGTGACAGGCAAGACCGGTGTTGTGCTAGTGACTTCAGGTCCGGGTGCAACCAACACGGTAACGCCAATTGCAACGGCCTATATGGACTCAATCCCGATGGTGATTTTGTCAGGTCAGGTTGCGAGTCATCTGATTGGTGAAGATGCATTCCAGGAAACCGATATGGTCGGTATTTCACGTCCAATCGTGAAACATAGTTTCCAGGTGCGTCATGCCAGCGAAATTCCTGCAATTATCAAAAAAGCCTTTTATATTGCGTCTTCAGGTCGTCCAGGTCCTGTAGTGATCGATATTCCAAAGGATGCGACCAATCCTGCAGAAAAATTTGCTTACGAATACCCAGAAAAAGTGAAGATGCGTTCGTATCAACCACCGTTCCGTGGTCACTCAGGTCAAATTCGTAAAGCGATTGAAGAGCTGATTCATGCTAAACGTCCTGTGATTTACTCAGGCGGTGGTGTGGTTCAAGGCAATGCTTCAGCACAATTAACAGAATTGGCGCATTTATTGGATTATCCAGTGACCAACACCTTGATGGGTCTTGGCGCATTCCCGGGTAATGATGAACAGTTCATCGGTATGTTGGGTATGCACGGTACTTATGAAGCTAACATGACCATGCACAATGCAGATGTAATTCTGTGTGTGGGTGCGCGTTTCGATGACCGTGTGACCAACAATCCTGCAAAATTCTGTCCAAATGCTAAAGTCATTCATATAGATATCGACCCAGCGACAATCTCAAAAACCATTATGGCGCACATTCCAATTGTCGGTGCTGTAGAGCCTGTACTGAATGAGATGTTGAACCAGTTGAAACAGCTTAATGTTTCTAAGCCAAATCCTGAAGCGATTGCGGCATGGTGGAAACAGATCAATGAATGGCGCAAGGTTCATGGCGGTCGTTTTGAAGCGGGTGTTGATGGCGTGATGAAGCCACAACAAGTGGTTCAGGCATTGGATAAAGTGACCAATGGCGAAGCGATCATTACTTCTGATGTCGGTCAGCATCAGATGTTTGGTGCGATGTATTACAAATACAAACGTCCACGTCAATGGATCAACTCAGGTGGTCTAGGCACCATGGGTGTAGGCTTGCCGTATGCAATGGCTGCGAAGCTTGCATACCCGGAACAGCAAGTGGTGTGTATCACCGGTGAAGCATCGATTCAGATGTGTATCCAGGAACTGTCGACCTGTAAGCAATATGGCCTGAATGTAAAAATCCTGTGCCTGAATAACCAGTCTTTAGGGATGGTGAAGCAGTGGCAAGATATGAACTATGAAGGACGTCATTCAAGTTCTTATGTAGATTCATTGCCTGATTTTGCCAAACTGATGGAAGCCTATGGTCATGTCGGTATTCAGATTAATCATGCCGATGAGCTAGAGTCGAAGCTTGCAGAAGCGATGGCGATTAACGACAAGTGCGTATTTATTAACGTTATGGTAGATCGTACCGAGCACGTTTATCCGATGTTGATTGCGGGTCAGTCGATGCAGGATATGTGGTTGGCTAAAGGGGAGCGCACGAAATGAGACATATTATCTCTGTACTCGTAGAAAACGAATCAGGCGCGCTTTCCCGTTTAGTGGGTTTGTTCTCACAGCGTGGCTACAATATCGAAACATTGAATGTTGCTCCGACTGAAGATCCAACGCTTTCACGTTTGACATTGACCACTTATGGTGATGATCACAAGATTGAGCAAATTACCAAACAGCTTAACAAGTTGGTTGAAGTGGTGAAAGTGGTTGACCTGTCTGAAGGTGCACATATTGAGCGTGAATTGATGCTGATTAAAGTCAAAGCATTGGGTTCATCGCGTGACGAAATCAAACGTACGGCAGATATTTTCCGTGGTCAGATTGTCGATGTAACACCAACGACCTATACCATTCAAATCGCGGGTACCACTGAAAAAGTGGATGCGTTTATTGATGCACTTGCAGAACACACGATTTTAGAAGTGGTTCGTTCAGGTGTATCAGGTATCGCACGCGGCGAAAAAGTACTCACCATCTAAATTTTAAGTATTTCCTCATCTGAATAAGAAGAGGGTATCAGGCAATGTAAATTTAAGGGTCATTGCCTGATTTAACGGACAAACAAGCATTTAAGCGGAGACAGCAATGCAAATTTTTTACGATAAAGACTGTGACTTATCTATCATCCAATCTAAGAAAGTAGCGATCATTGGTTACGGTTCACAAGGCCACGCGCATGCGCTTAACCTGAAAGATTCTGGTGTTGACGTAACTGTAGGTTTACGTGCGAACTCTGCTTCTTGGAAGAAAGCTGAAAATTCAGGTCTTAAAGTTGCTGAAGTTCCTGCTGCTGTAGCACAAGCTGACGTAGTTATGATTTTGACTCCAGATGAGTTCCAATCTCAACTTTACCGTGACGTAATTGAGTCAAACATCAAGCAAGGCGCTACTTTAGCATTTGCTCATGGTTTCTCGATTCTTTATAACCAAGTTGTTCCACGTGCTGACTTAGACGTAATCATGGTTGCACCTAAAGCTCCTGGTCACACCGTACGTTCTGAATACCAACGTGGTTCAGGTGTTCCTGACCTTATCGCGATTCACCAAGATGCTTCTGGTAATGCGCGTAACGTTGCTCTTTCTTACGCTTCAGGCGTAGGTGGCGGCCGTACAGGTATCATCGAAACTTCATTCCGTGAAGAAACTGAAACTGACCTTTTCGGTGAGCAAGCAGTTCTTTGTGGTGGTGCTGTTGAATTGGTTAAAATGGGCTTCGAAACTCTTGTTGAAGCTGGTTATGCACCAGAAATGGCGTATTTCGAATGTCTACACGAGCTTAAATTGATCGTTGACTTAATGTTCGAAGGTGGTATCGCGGACATGAACTACTCAGTATCGAACAACGCTGAATACGGCGAATATGTAACGGGTACTGAAGTAATCAACGAACAGTCTCGTGAAGCAATGCGTAATGCACTTAAACGTATTCAATCTGGTGAATACGCGAAGATGTTCATTCAAGAAGGTGCGTTGAACTACCCATCTATGACTGCCCGTCGTCGTCAAAATGCGGCGCACGGTATCGAAGTTACTGGTAACAAGTTACGTGCGATGATGCCTTGGATCCAAGCAAACAAAATCGTTGATAAAGAGAAAAACTAATTTCTCGAATTATTTGATTTGAATGCGAAAACCCACTCTATTTGAGTGGGTTTTTTATTTCTATGTTTACGTGCCTTAAAAATGGGAAAACAGTACTTTTCCATTTTTTCATACCTTAGATTCAAACAAATAAATTCTCTAGTTGTTTGATTTTCATGCTATAAAAACCTTGCTAACGCGGGGGGGTATAGGGGGAAATAATGAAAAAAGTATTATCTGACGAACAAAAAAGAAAATTGAGAATCTTAGAACCTCGATTAGAGAGAGCGATTTTAGAGAAAAATTTAAAATTTGCTAAAGAGATAGTGGTAGATCTCCAGTCATTATTAAGACCCACACAGCATTTTGTTAGATTAGTTCAATCAAAAAATAAATTATGTGAGTTAGCAATTGAATTAGAGCAGTTTGACTCAATTTTAAAAATTTTAGAATCCAATATTCAGGTATTAAAACCTAAAACAAGAATTTATATTGAAACAATATCATTGTTGGCAATCTACCATTTACGTCTAAAGGAAGTTGATAAGGCTAAAAAATATATTAAAGAGGTTCTGGAAAATCATATGGTTATCAAGACAGAACGAACTCGAAAAATTTTTCATAGTGAAATCATTGATCGATTTAATCAAGAAGTGGCAATTGCGACTCTCACAGGTTTTCATGATTTTACAATTGATCAAGACGAAGTAGAAAGAGAAGCTATACGTATGATTCAAACTTTATCAGATGATGAAATTTATGCAGAGATAGGCAGGCTTTCACCTCAGTCAACAAAAGATTTGATTTATGTAGTGCATGATTATTCTTTAAAACAATTACCATTCACACAAAGAATAATGTTACCAAGCCCTAACCAAAAAATTAAAGATAAGGAGGTTGGAGTAACTGTTTATGATGCAGTAAAAAGAGTGTTGTATAACTCAATGTGCAATCCAGAAAGTGAAATTTATAAAGCATGGTATACGAATGGTTTGCAAGTTTTCCTAACTAAAAAATATATTTTAACTACTGTAATTAGTTCGCTAACAACTTTAGGATTTGGGGCTACAATGGTTGTAGCATCTTTGGTGGCATTAATCACAAAGTTTGGAATTGAAGTGTATTGTGAGAAGAATAAGCCTTTATATATTTCCCATATAAGGCAAGTTGCAGAGTGATGGTTTAAGAAGCGTAGATATATTCATATGCTAAAATCCTGCCTTATTTTTCATCTCCCAAAAATAAGACAGAGCGTAAAAACTCATTCTTATTGATCATGTCCACACTCAATTTTTTATTATTTGATTTGTATAAATCAATTATTGAACTGTAATTGTACGACTTCTAAAAAATTCAATTAAAAATATTGAAATAAACATCACTAAACTTATTTTTATATATCTGTTAAAGTAAATATTATTTTCTTATTTTTACCTTGAGGTCAATCAAAAAAATATTTATTAGAATATTAATTTTGAAATTATTGATAAATTAAATTAATAGTAATTAAAATTTAATCATATTATAAAATTAATTATTTACTTTGTCACATTTTTATACTCTAGGTTTAATATATACTTTGTGTTGTTTGATTGTAATTGTTTGTTTGGCTGAAAAATATTAAACTTTTATAATGCTGTAAAAATAACAATAAAAAATAAAAAAAATAATTTTTTTAAAGGGTAGTATCTGGAAATTGTAAGAATTTGTAAGATTTATTTCCGATTTAAATTGGGCGGTCGGAAAAAATAATTATATCAATATCTTGTGGGTATTTTTATCTATTAGATGAAGTGTTGTGAAAGTATGGAGTGCTTATAATTTTAAATGGATTGTATCTGTAATAATTTATATATCAGTCTAAGTGCTTATAAAACAAATAAATATATAGATGGATGATTTTATAAAAATATAGGCGACTATATTGTGAATATTAAAGCTTTGTACGCTAATGAAAATAATCGCACTAATATGAGTCTGCGCTTAGAAAAATAGCTCAGAATTCTAAGAGTTGGGATATAAGCGTTAAAAATAAAAGAAAAATATATTCTTTTAAAAAAAGAAATGGAGAAAAACATGAAAAAAATGACTCAAGCCACATTGGCAGCACTCGTACTGGGTTTTGGTTTTAGTTCAACAGCTCTCTACGCAGCAGAAACAAACCGAGGCGGCCCTCCACAAGAGGGTCCAAATAAACCTCATAAACCAGGCAAACATGGATGTGGAGACAAATGTGACGGAAAAATTGATATTGTTTTAGAAGTTCCAAGACATTGTGATTTAGATGTTGAGACGCCTCGATTAACACTTGCACAAACCACGGGAGGTAATTGGAGCGATGCGGGCTTCTTTAATGTCAGCACAAATGCCCCTTATCGATTAAATATTAATCCACTAAATACTTTGCGCAATGGTGAGAACTCTGTACCTGTAGTTGTGACTACTACACGTGGTGGAAAAGCTTATTATGGCACTCAGTCAAGTACCAAAGGGCAAGCTCATCGTTGGGATGTAGCAGCTACAGTAGCTGGTAGTGCGGTTGAAGCAGCTGATGCCGGTACTTATCGTGGTGTATATAACGTAGAAGTTCGATTCTAATAATAAGAAATTTTTTATATAACATTTTGAATAAGTAGGAGATGTACTACATCTCCTATTTTAATATTTTTATGATTAATAATAATTATATTTAGGTTTAGGAGTGAAATATGATTAAAAAAATTATAGGATTTTCTATATTGTTTTTGTTTAGTTTTTCTTTATCAGCGGGAATAAAATTCAGTCCTATCCAACTCTATATTCAAGATTTTAAAAGACAGAAAAGTACAACTGTTAATATTGAAAGTACAGGATTAAGTACTTCAAAAATATATGAAATTAGTGCATTTAAATGGCAGCAAAATGAAAAAGGTGAAGATGTTCTATTGGAGGATAATACTTTATTGTTTAATCCAAAAACATTTGAGCTAAAACCTGAAAGTAAACAAGTTGTCCGTATCGGGTTTAGCCAACCCCCATTAAATTTAGAACAACAGCAATCATGGAGGATCATTTTCAAAGAAGTAACACCAGTTGATGATAATTCTTCGATTAATTTTTTATTTAATTTCTCACTGCCTTTTTTTGCTGGAAAACAGGTTACACCACAATTAAATATAGATCTGCAAAAAATTAATGAACTGGCTTATTTAAATGTAAATAATTTATCTAAATCTCATGCAAAAATTACTGAAGTTATAGTATTGGATAGTAAAAATAATCAACTCATGAAAAAAGATTTTGTTCAATATATTTTGAGTGGAAATAAAATTAAATTTGAACTTGGAGAATTAAAAGAAAATGGAGATTTGAAATTAAAGATAAAAGTGGAAGACCATGAGGGATATTTGGAATTTCCTGTAAAAGCCTAGAAGATGCTTACAAAAAGAATAAATAGTAAAAGGATGATGCTATGAAGGTCACTAAAATTCTTCTAATGATCGCATGTGGGATGGGACTAACAAATGTAAATGCTGAAAATGTTCAACAGATTGTGCAGAAAGACAATTTAGAAATGTTCATCGTAAATATATGGGTAAATGGCTTAGATTATAAAACGGAAGCAATTCATTTTTCTGATGGAGGGCAGAGATATATTGAGTGTGAGGCTTTATCCAGAATAGGAATTCACATTGAAAGGATCCCCCGTCACTTGGTCAAGAAGGAGTTCTGTTTATTGAATCAACCAGGTGTAACAGTTGAAGATGACTATAGTTTACAAGCCATTAAAATTAACTTTCCAGTCAATTATTTTGAAGATACTCATTATGAATTAGAGGTAGAAAATCCCGAGAAAGCGAATTTTGGAGGGTTTGTTAATTATAGTTTATTTTATAATAAAGATGATGCAGAACAAGAGTTTAATACATTTTCAGAAATTGGGATATTTAAAGATTATTGGTTATTAAAAAATGCTTTTTTATATCGTAATGAACCTGAAGATATTGAAGAAGGATTTTTACGTGTCAATACGACGCTCGATGTTGAATTTCCAAAAATCTTTTCAAGACTTACCTTGGGAGATACGACAAGTCCTTATAGCAGCTTAAATAATTCTTTTCGGTTTGGGGGGCTAAGCTTTGGTACCAACTATACCAATCGTCCAGACTTTGTTTACTGGAATGCGCCTACTTTAAATGGAAGTGCAAGCGTACCCTCAACAATTGATCTATATATTAATGGGGTGCGTTTATATCGGGATTCTGTGACCCCTGGTAATTATAATCTTCCTGCTGGAGCAATGCTAAATCAGGCGGGTGATGCGCAAATTGTTGTAGAAGATATTTTAGGGAATAGGGCAGTCCAGAGTTTTCCTGTTTATATTAATAGTCGATTATTAAAACCAAAATTGAATGAATATAATATTTCATTGGGTAAATTAAGATATAACTATGATTATGTCGGTGATGATTATCGGGAGTTTTTTACAAAATTGTTTTACCGGCGGGGTATAACGTCTTCAACGACTTTGGGAGGAGATTTTTTATATAGTAAAGAAGTCAGCAATTTTGATTTTTTATGGACCCAAGGAATAAGTAAATACTTGCTTATGGATAGTGCATTTTCAGTTAGCCAGACAGAAGCGGATGATGAACAAGGATATGCGGCTTCGATAGCCCTGAGTCGGGATTTTAGAAACTGGTCCTTTGGTATAAATAGTCGATATTTTACTCAGGAATATCAATATTTAAGTGGTGATATATATGACTCTAATATTGAAGCCTCAAATATTCTATATTTTAATTTTTCCAATTTGGGATTCATTGATGGATTAAATCTTAGTTATATTTATCAATCTTATTATGATCAAAATGGTTTTAGTAATGATACTCAGAAAATTTTTGATATTCGAGCTTCAAAAAGCTTAACAAAAAAATTATATACAAATTTTGGCTTTTATAACGATTTTGGGAATGATGGGGATCATGGTTTTAATATCGCTTTATCTTATGATTGGGAAGAAAAGGGTCAAATTTATTTAAATCACGATACTGAAGATAATGAAACGAGTTTAAGTTTTAGTCACAGAACGATAACTCAGAATGGTTTTGATTATGTTTTGGGGGTTAATCGCACTGAAGAAGAAGTGAATTACAATGCTTATGGTTTATGGAAGACCAGTGTAGGTAATTTACAACTTTCTCATGATGAATATGAGAATCGTCGTAATTCACAGGCTATGTTTGAGGGTGCCTTAGTCTGGCTGGGTGGTAAAATGGCATTCACCAAATATGCTGATAATGCTTTTGTTCTGGTTGAAGTGGATCAACATCCAAATCTTGATATCTATCGCTCAGCGAGTCTAGCTGGAAGTACCAATAATCAAGACTATATGTTTATACATAACATTATTCCTTATATTCATTATGATATTTCTTTTGATCATAACCAGTTAGCGATGGAAGAAACTTTTGAACACTCTTCTAAAAAAATTATTGGTCTAGATCAACGTGGATATAAGCTGGATTTTCCTATCTATAAAACCAAACGTATTGCGCTAAGAATTAAAGATGCACAACAAAATAATTTAGTCATAGGCTCTGAGGTTCTTGTAGATGGTCTAAATACAGAACCTTCTTTTGTTGATAGTCAGGGTATTGTTTACCTATATCTATTTAAAGCAGGTACTTACAATCTAAAAGTGAAGACTAATAGAGAACAACAGTGCCAGGCTCAATTCATTTTGAATGAAAACCAATTCCATAATTCAGACAAGCAAATTCTGGAAACTATATGTAAGTAGGAGTAGAAAAATGAAAAAGCTCTTTTTATTTATTACCGCACTCAGTATGAGTGAAATAGCTATAGCCCAATATTGCTCGATTGATGGTTTTACCACTCCAGAATTACGTCTAGCCAGCTATCAGCGTAGTCAGGCTGCCACTTCATTTAATATTTCATGTGATACTGGCTATTCAATTTTATTTAATAGCCAGAACCTGGTGAGTTCTAACGGGATAAGTTATGTGTCTAACGGTCCTAATAAATTGCGTACCAAATTGAATTTGAGTGGTGCAAGTAGTGGGTTATGGGGAGTCAGAGTGAATCAGGGAGCTTCACAGAGACAGAAATATGTCGTTTCGGTTCAACTCGAAGAGAATCCTTTTAATGGGGTTCCAGCTGGAACTTATCGTGATCGGATTTCTGTCGATATTAACTTTTAAATCATAGAGATGAAGAAATTACCTGAAAAACTTTAAACCAACTTGGGATCAGCTCAGTAGGGTAAATATGCAGAAGCTTTGAGGGAGTTAAATGAAGATCTGTATAAAGTGAATATCTTTTTAGTTTAAGAAATAATTGATATTCACTTATTTTTTAATATAAATAATAATTTAGAAGATTTATTTTTGGCTTTTTTTAGTTATTTTTATTCATCAAATAGTAATGAGATCTTTCTATACTGGGTGAAAAATATAAGCGAATAGGTGCGAGATGCAACAAATTTCCATCTCAGAATTATTAGAGCAAAGACCTGTTATTCACAAAATCCAGTTTGATTTAAAAGAACAACGTAAACAGGCCATTCATGACAAAATAGTCCTAGAAGATCTGACACGGTCCCGTTTAAAAATTGCCATCGTTACCGAAACTTGGCCTCCTGAAATCAATGGTGTTGCCCATGCTTTATTGCAACTTTGTAAAGGATTACAAAAACAGGGACATAAGATTTTATTAATACGTCCACAACAACGACAAGCCTGTAACGATTTTAAACCACATAGTGAATGTCTGGTTAAAGCGCATTGCATTCCTAAATATAGTAATTTGCAGTTTGGTAGACCGCAATTTCTAAAAATCCATCAAGCTGTTGAAACTTTTACACCCGATATTATTCATATTGTGACCGAAGGCCCTTTGGGTTTGGTAGCTCAGCAGCTTGCAAAATTCCATAAAATTCCAGTCTCTAGCGGTTTCCACTCGTCATTTCAGGAATTTAGTCGGTTTTTTGATTTGGCTTTTTTACTGAAGCCAATTCAAGGCTATTTAAAGTGGTTTCATAATAATACTGATTTGACCTGTGTTCCGAGTCGAGGCACGGCTCAAGCCTTAAATCAGTTTGGTGTGACTTGTCCCTTGGCAGTTGTGGGCAGAGGCGTCGATCCAGATACATTTTCACCAAAGTGGCGATCACCAGATTTGCGCTATGCTTGGGGAGTTTCAAACGAGACCCGGGTGATGTTGTATGTCGGACGGCTTTCTCCTGAAAAGGAAATTGACGTGCTGATCAAAACCTATTTTGTGCTGCGCCAAGTTCGTCAGCAAGATATACGTTTGGTGGTGGTTGGAGATGGGCCGGATCGCACTCGACTGCAACAACTGAATCAGGATGGCAGTATTGTTTTTACCGGTAGCTTGACAGGAGAAAAACTGTCAGCGGCGTATGCCAGTGCAGATGTCTTCTGTTTTGCCAGCCAGGTCGAAACCTTTGGAAATGTGGTATTGGAAGCGATGGCCAGTGGCTTGCCAGTGATTGCTTATGATTATGCTTGTGCAAACTTGCATGTGCAGCATGGTGAAACGGGATGGTTGAGTAGACTTGGACATCAGCAGGGGTTGATCCAGCAGATGCTCGGATTGCCTGATCTGAAAAGATTGCAGCAGATGGGCGCACAAGCACGTAAAAAAGCCGAAAAGGTAGGTTGGCAATATCCGGTCCGGCAATTTGAACAGGCACTGTATTCACTGGTACAGCATCAGGAATACAGGATATAAAACAAGAAAGGAGCACCAGTGTGAAACTCCAGAATGTAAAGATTAAATTTTTAGAAATCGATTTGAAAGGCTGTGTTTATCTGAATCATTTTTCGCATTCAGTCCGTATTGCCACTTTTTTTAAAATGATTAGCCGCTTAGGAAATGGTGCATTTTGGTATTTCATGCTGATACTGGTTTGGATCATGCAAGGCTTGATCTATACCGTGCAGATTGTTTATCTGATTTTGGGAAGTACTATAGGTACTATGATTTACAAGGTGCTTAAAATCAAAACTGTACGACCACGTCCTTATCAGGTACATCAAGTGATCCGTTTGGGTGAGCATCCACTGGATCATTTCAGTTTTCCTTCCGGGCATACCTTGCATGCCGTGATGGCAACCACCGTTTTAGGTTATGTCGCACCTTTATTACTGATGCTGATGTTGCCTTTTACGGTTCTGGTCGCAGTGTCCCGAATGGTGCTGGGATTGCATTATCCAAGTGATGTGGCAGTTGGCGCAATTCTGGGTGGCATGATGGCAATTGCCATTGTCCTGACCGCGCCTTATCTGAATATTGTGCTGTAAAAATAAGTGAAAGCCGGAGCAAAGGCTCGCAGATTTTCACAGATTTGTTAAAGTACAGCATCAAAGCAATTATGGTGAGAAATAGAGATGGGTTTACGTTGGACTGACACGCTCGATATCGCGATTGAACTCTATGAAGCGCATCCAGATGTGGACCCGCAGTGGATTCGTTTTACTGATTTACATGCCTGGGTGTGTGCTTTGCCTGAATTTGAAGATGATCCAACCAAGTCGACTGAAGGTTTGCTTGAAGCCATTCAAATGGCATGGATTGACGAGGCACGCTAAGGCCTCATCTTAAAAAAGCATTTTTTTACAGATGAAAAGCAGAAAAATGCGCATTATCTCGGTATAATGCGCCAAATTTTCATGTCAACAATTGACTTAAGGAGCCTATCATGGCTATCGAACGTACTTTATCTATCGTTAAACCAGACGCAGTTGCTAAAAACCACATCGGCGACATCTTTGCTCGTTTCGAGAAAGCTGGTCTTCAAATTGTTGCAACTAAAATGAAACATTTGACTCAAGCTGAAGCTGAAGGCTTCTATGCTGAGCACAAAGAACGTGGTTTCTTTGCTGACCTAGTTGCATTTATGACTTCTGGTCCAGTTGTTGTTTCAGTTCTTGAAGGCGAAAACGCTGTTCTTGCTCACCGTGACATCCTTGGTGCGACGAATCCTAAAGAAGCTGCTCCTGGTACTATCCGTGCAGATTTCGCTGTAAGCATCGATGAAAACGCTGCTCACGGTTCTGACTCTGTAGCATCTGCTGATCGTGAAGTTAACTACTTCTTCGCTCAAACTGAGATTGCTCCACGTACTCGTTAATTCGCAGTATTCAAGCCAGATAAGTGTTATTATACTTATCTGGTTTTTTTATTCTCTGAATAATTCTTTGCTCACATATTGAGCTTCTCCTTTCATCTTTAGACATGGTTTAGGTAATACACATGAGTACTGAAGCAGTCGCTGTATCAGCAGTTTCTGAGCCACAGCAACACACTCCATCCGCTCCAGCACAGGCAAATACTGTCGAGAAAGTGAATTTACTTGGCATGTCACGTCCGCAAATGGAAAAATTCTTTGAGGACATGGGTGAGAAGAAGTTTCGTGCCGGGCAGGTGATGAAATGGATTCACCAGTTCTTTGTGACTGATTTTGCTGAAATGACCAATATTTCCGGCAAACTGCGTGAAAAACTGGAAAAGATTTGTGAAATTAAAGCGCCTGAAGTGGTGCATAAAAACTATTCTAAAGATGGTACCCGTAAATGGGTATTCCGTGTTGGCGACGGTGAAGGTTCCCTCGTCGAAACCGTATTGATTCCTGCTGAACATCGCAGTGGTTTACGTCGCACTTTGTGTATTTCTTCACAAGTGGGCTGTGCACTGGACTGTTCATTCTGTTCGACCGGTAAACAGGGTTTTCAGCGCGATTTGACCCAGGCGGAAATTATCGGTCAGCTCTGGATGGCGAATTATTCCTATATGGAAGATGTGCCTGTACTTGAACGTGAACGCTCAGTCACAAACGTGGTGATGATGGGCATGGGCGAGCCATTGCTTAACTACGATGCAGTATTGAATTCAATGCGCATTATGCTGGATGACTTTGCATACGGCATGTCAAAACGTCGTGTGACTTTATCGACTTCTGGTGTGGTGCCGAAAATCGATCAGATGGTCAAAGATATTGACGTGGCGCTGGCTATTTCATTGCATGCGCCCAATGACGAGCTGCGTAACGAGCTGGTGCCGATCAATAAAAAATATCCGCTTGAGCAGCTGATTGCTGCATGTCAGCGTTATATTGCCAAAGATGGTAACGAAAGTTCACGTAAACATGTGACGATTGAATATGTGATGTTAGATGGCGTGAATGACCATCCTGAACATGCTCAGCAAATGATTAAGCTGTTGAAGAATTTGCCAAGCAAGATTAATTTGATTCCTTTTAATCCGTTCCCGCATGCGCCATATGGCCGCTCAAGCCGCAACCGGATTATTTCTTTCCAAAAAACTTTGTCTGATGCCGGTTTTGTGTGTACGATTCGTCAGACACGCGGTGATGACATTGATGCCGCGTGCGGACAGTTAGTCGGACAAGTTGCTGACCGCACCCGTCGTGCGGAACAGTGGAAAAAGAAAATTGCGCAATCGAATGAGATCATGCGCTCACAAGGATAATAAGAGGTCGCCAGTTGAGAAATCTAACATCTAAGTTTGCTTTGATTTCAACAGTATGTGTGTCTTTGGTTTTAGTCGCGTGTCAGACGCCAGATCTGGGTCAGAAAGACCCTGAAAAGGCCACCAAAGTCCGTACCCAATTGGCGGTAGAATATTTGAGAACAGGTGACCTGGATGCAGCTAAACGTGCGCTGGATCAGGCACTTGAAAGCAGTCCGCGTGATTCTCAAGCGAATATGATGATGGGCGTGCTATTGCAGCAGGAAGGTAGCAAGCTTAATCTCGAAAAAGCAGATCATTATTTCAAGCGTGCGATTTCGGCAGATCCGAAAAATGCACAGGCGCGAAATAATTACGGCACTTATTTATATCAGCTTGAACGCTATAATGATGCGATCGAGCAGTTTCAAATTGCTGGTGCCACGTTGGGTTATGATCAGCGATTCCGTGCATTGGAAAATATGGGGCGGATTTACCTGAAACTGGGTGATACAGCAAATGCTGAAAAATCATTCAAACAGGCGCTGCAAGCCAATCGCGATTCTTATATTTCAATGTTAGAGTTGGCAGAAATATTTTATTTGAACCAGCAGTTCCCGGCGGCGACACAAATGTATCAACAGTTTGTGCGTGGTGTGGGACAGAAAAATCAGGGTGCCCGTGCGCTCTGGGTCGGCATTCGCACTGCGCGTGCCGGGGGTGATCAGTTGGGTATGCAGGTATTGGTCAACCAGTTACGTGCACTTTTTCCTGAAAGCCAGGAATACCAACGTTATTTGCAATTACAGTACAGTACTGAGGCCGTATGGAAGTAAATCCTAATTCACCATCGAATCATTCGAGCGTAGCTCCAAATGCGTTAGGAAATATTCAACGTCCGGGCGAGTACTTGCGCCAGATTCGTATCAATCAGCAGCGCAATCTGGAAGATGTAGCGAAAGAGCTGAACATCCCGGTCAAAACCCTGACTGCACTGGAACAGGACGAATATAAGTCTTTGCCTGAAGCAACCTTTATCAAAGGTTATTACCGGACTTATGCCAAATTTCTGGGTGTAGATGCGTCTAGTATTATTCAGCGTTTTGATGAAATTTATACCAATGATACCGGGCTGCTGCCGAACCATGCCCTGAACAATTCTCCTATTAAAATTATGGGGAAATTGCCAGGGTCTAAGCGGGACCGCAATCGTAAGTGGTTAAAGCGCATTTTTATTACGCTGGTATTGCTGCTGATTTTGGGTGCACTGTTTGCCATGATTCAGAACTGGTCAAGTAGTAATTCACAAAATAGCAGTGAAGTCTCTGGAGTAGGCGCTTCTAATGTCGAGATTCTGAATCTGGATACAGGTGCCGCACTTTCCGGTGATCAGCTGAAGCTTGATTTTAACCGTCCGACTTCGGTGCATATTGTCGACTCGGCGGGTAATGTTCTGGCAACTGGCCGTCAGGCATCGAGCTTGCAGCTGAATGGTGAAGCGCCATTCCAGATTCGTCTGGATGATGCATCGGCTGTATCACTCAGTTTAAATAATGAAAATATTTCATTGTCACCCTACACTGTGAACGGAAAAGCAGAATTCCGTTTATCACCTTAACAGATCAAGAGTAGAGCAGAACGATGATCGTAAATCCAATTAAACGTCGTCCAACACGTAAAATTCGTGTGGGTTCAGTTTATGTGGGTGGTGATGCACCAATCAGTATCCAGTCGATGACTAATACTGAAACCTGTGATGTAGCAGCTACGGTTGCACAGATTCAGCGCTGTGTAGATGCCGGTGCAGACATCATGCGGGTTTCTGTACCTACCATGGAAGCCGCGGCGGCATTTGGTGAAATTCGCAAGCAGGTCAATGTACCTTTGGTCGCCGATATTCACTTCGATTATAAAATTGCTTTGGCAGTTGCGGATTTGGGTGCAGATTGTCTGCGGATTAACCCGGGCAATATCGGTTCTGAAGCGAAAATTCGTGAAGTTGTGGCCGCAGCACGTCATAACGATATTTCCATGCGGATCGGTGTCAATGCCGGTTCACTGGAAAAAGATATTCAAAAGAAATATGGTGAGCCGACTGGCCAGGCTTTGCTTGAATCTGCGATGCGCCATATCGATATTTTAGACCGTCTGGATTTCCAGGAATTCAAAATTTCAGTCAAAGCATCGAATGTGTTCCTGACCATGGATGCGTATCGTTTGCTGTCACAGCAAATTGATAATCCGCTCCATCTGGGTGTCACAGAAGCGGGTATTTACCGTACCGGTTCGGTTAAATCTGCCATCGCTCTGGGCGGCCTGCTGATGGAAGGCATTGGGGATACCATGCGTATTTCCTTAGCTGCTGAGCCTGAAGAAGAAATTAAAATCGGTTTTGATATTCTGAAATCGCTGGGTCTGCGCTCCAACGGGATTAACTTCATTGCCTGCCCAAGCTGTTCACGTCAGGAATTTAATGTGATTTCAGTGATGCAGCAACTTGAAGAACGTTTAGAAGATATTCGTACCCCAATGGATGTCTCTGTCATTGGCTGTAAGGTCAATGGGCCGGGCGAAGCCAAAGAAGCGGATATTGGTGTAGTGGGTGCAGCACCACGTTCACTAGTGTACCGTAATGGTGAGAAGAGCCATTTAATTGACACGAATCAATTGGTTGATGAAATCGAAACCATGGTTCGTCAACGTGTTACCGAGCTTGAAGAAGCTAAATCTAAAGAAATTATTCGTACAAGTTTTCCTGAGTAGATCATGAGTTCAATCGTCGCAATCAAAGGTTTTAATGACATTCTCCCAACGCAAACCCCAGCTTGGAGACGTCTTGAACAGCATCTATCCGGTTTGATGGATGCCTATGGCTATCAACAAATTCGTTTGCCTATCGTAGAACAGACTAATTTGTTTAAACGTTCGATCGGTGATGCAACCGATATCGTTGAAAAAGAAATGTATACCTTCCTCGACAAGGGTAATCCGCCTGAGTCGTTGACGTTACGTCCTGAAGGGACGGCTGGCTGTGTACGTGCCATGCTGGAGCATAATCTGCTGCGTGGTGCGACGCCTCGCGTCTGGTATATCGGCCCAATGTTCCGTTATGAAAAACCGCAAAAAGGCCGTTACCGTCAGTTCCACCAGTTTGGTGTGGAAACCTTTGGTGTGGCAACGCCAGATATGGATGCTGAACTGATTTTGATGACAGCGCGTCTGTGGAAGCGTATGGGTGTGGCGGACAAAGTTCAATTAGAACTCAACACACTCGGTGAGTCGGATGAACGTGCAGCTTACCGTGCGGCACTGGTTGAGTTTTTAGAGTCGCATAAAGCTGATCTGGATGAAGATTCTCAGCGCCGTCTGACCACGAATCCATTGCGTATTTTGGACTCTAAAGATGCCAAAACACAAAGCATCTTGGAAAATGCACCGAAACTGCATGACTTTATGGGTGAAGAAACTCTGGCGCATTTTGCCCAGTTACAGCAGTATTTGACTGATGCAGGCGTGAGCTTCGTGATCAATCAAAAACTGGTACGCGGTCTGGACTATTACAACAAAACTGTTTTTGAATGGACCACAACCCATTTGGGTTCACAAGGAACAGTCTGTGCCGGTGGCCGTTATGACGGCCTGGTGGGGCAGCTTAAAGGAAAGGCAGATCAGTCTGTTCCTGCAGTTGGTTTTGCCATGGGTATCGAGCGTTTATTGCTTTTGCTTGAGCAGGTTGAAGACAATACCCCGACACGTGATTGTGAAGTATTCCTGGTGGCTGAACCGGCTTCTCAAGGTAAAGCTTTGGTCATTGCGGAGCAGATCCGTGATCAGCTTGAAGCAGCAGGCAGTCAGGTTCGTCTGAAAGTAGGCTCACAGGGTTCAATGAAATCGCAAATGAAAAAGGCTGATCAAGCCGGTGCTTTGTATGCGGCGATTTTGGGTGAACGTGAACTGGAAGCTCAGGCGTTTACTGTGAAAGAGCTGGCAACCGCAGAGCAATCGAATGTACCATTTACGGACTTCGTTGCATCTTTTAGTACTAAAATTTCTTCAAAATAATCGATAAAACATTAGGAAAAGGGTAATCTCATGAGCGCAATGAGTGGTGATGAACAGTTTGAAAGCTTAAAATCCTTTACGAAGAAATATGGTTCTTCGATGATTACCGGGATTTTAATTGCGCTGATTGCCTTTTTTGGATGGGAATATTGGCAGAAGAAAAACCTGGCAGAGTCGCAAATGCACACTGCCAAGGTTCAGCAGTTGATGGATGATGCGCAGGCATCGAAAGGTGATGGTTTTGCTAAGTTATCTGAAGCTGCGGACAAAATTGTCAAGGAAGCACCGGATTCAGCACAGGCGATTCAGACCCAGCTGATGATGGCTAAATTGGCTTATGACAAAGAAGATTATGCTGCGGCCGAGAAAGCGCTACAGAAAGTTGAAAACTCGAAGGTAGATGATAAAGGGCTAGTTCAGGTAGTCAAACTTCGTCTGGCCTATGCACAACTGGCACAGAAAAAATATGATGCTGCATTGAAAACTTTAGAAGCAGTCACTGAGCCTGCATTTAAAGCAACTGCTGATGAAGCACGTGGCGATATTTATGTTGCCAAAAATGATATTGAAAATGCGAAAAAAGTATATCAAAGTGCATGGGATGCTTTGATTGAACGTAAAGAAGAACGTCAGATTTTACAAATTAAGCTCGAAAGCGTAGGCGTATTGGTCGATGATCCGGAAATCGAACGCCCAATTATAGAAACACAAGCGGAAGAAGCTGAATGAATAGAAAATACAAAATTACCTGTGCCTTGACTGTTTTAACGCTTGCATTGGCTGGCTGTGCGGGTAAAACCAATAAAGTTCCAGAAGTAAAACCGAATCCACTTCCAAAACTGACTCAAGCCAAAACACTGGTCCCTGTATTTTCCACCAGTGTGGCTTCGACAGATGCTGCTGATCCGTTGCGTTTGCGTCTGGATGCAGACAATGGTGTGGTCTTTGCGATTGACCCGAAAGGCGAAGTGTCTGCATTTAAAGGCAAACAGCGTCTGTGGCAGAAAAAAGTCAGCAAAGACAATTTAAGTTCTGGTGTTGAAGCTGCTGAAGGTCTTGTTGTCGTTGGCAACCAGAAAGGCCAACTGTTTGCGCTGGATCAGCAAACCGGCGAGCAAAAATGGACTGCGCAATTGACGGGTGCTTTACTGGCACCTTCATTAATTCATGCTGGTCGTGTCATTAGCGTGAGCAATGACGGCACAGTATATGCGCATGAAATTGCGACGGGTGCGCAAGTTTGGACTTATAACTTACCTAATGTACAATTCAGCCTGCGTGGCATGGCTGCACCTGTTGCATTAGATGCTCGTAATGTACTGATTGCATCTTCCAATGCTTATATCTATGCACTGGATGCCTTAAGCGGTGTGCCAAAATTACAGCGTCGTGTCGCAGTGTCGGATGGGCGTTCTGATATCCAGCGTCTGGTTGATATTGACGGGGAACCGGTCGTTGCAGGCCAGTTTGTGGTGACCACCAGTTATCAAGGTCAGGTGACTGTGCTGGATTTAGCTTCACAACAGGTGGTCTGGAGTGAAGATGCCAGCAGTATCCAGCGTCCAGAAGTTGTGGGCAATGGTGTATTTGTGGCGCAAACCGATGGCAAAATCAAAGCCTTTGAGATTACTTCGGGTCAACCGCTTTGGGAAAATGACCAGTTGCTGAATCGCAAGTTAAGTAATCCGGTGATGCTGGGTACTGACCTTGTAGTCGGTGATCTGGATGGTGTCTTGCACCTGATTGATCCGCGTACTGGACAGATTACTGGTCGTTCGAAAACTTCTGGGGAAGTGCGTAGCTTACGCGTCATCGACAACCAGCTTTATGTTTCTACACGCAAGGGCGCATTAAGCATTTGGCAGAACCGTTAATTTTAACGAGCCTTATGCTAAACTAGCCACAACCGTATTTTTGTGAACGCGGGGTGATTGAAAAATCAATGCCCCGTGTTTTTATTTAGGGTATTTCCCCCTTATATCTTCCTATGCTTTCTGATGTTCAGGCCACTTTGACGCCTGATATTGAATAAAGGTTACTCTATGAAACCCGTAATTGCGCTCATTGGTCGTCCGAACGTCGGAAAATCGACGCTGTTCAACCAGATTACCAAGAGCCGTGACGCATTGGTGGCAGACTTTGCAGGTCTGACACGCGA
Organism: Acinetobacter lwoffii; assembly: GCF_052078135.1. GTDB lineage: Bacteria > Pseudomonadota > Gammaproteobacteria > Pseudomonadales > Moraxellaceae > Acinetobacter > Acinetobacter lwoffii_Z. The sequence continues at coordinate 86,215 of NZ_JBQGUZ010000001.1, read as the reverse complement.
CCGTAAATATGGCGATGCTACCTATCAAAATAAATCCTTTATTGTTGTCGATACCGGCGGTATTGGCGAAAATGAAGGTGGTATTGATTCATATATGGCAGAGCAATCCAAGACTGCCATTCATGAAGCCGATATCATCATTTTTGTGGTTGATGCGCGTGCCGGATTGCTGGCATCTGATGAGCAGATTGCCCGTGAATTGCGTACTTTAGGCAAAAAAGTCTTTCTGGTTGCCAACAAAGTCGATGGTGTACATGCTGAAGCTGCCTTGGTTGAATTCTACAAACTGGGTATGGGCGAGCCGTTACAAGTCGCAGCCAGCCATGGTCGTGGTGTCCAGCAAATGCTGGAAGATGTACTTGCCGATGTACCGGAAGATGAAAATCCGGAAGAGCATGACAAAAACACGGGTCTGCGTTTAGCGATTATTGGTCGTCCAAATGTAGGTAAATCAACGCTGGTGAACCGCTTGCTCGGTGAAGAGCGTGTGGTGGCATTTGACCAGCCGGGTACAACACGTGACTCGATTTATATTCCATTCGAGCGTGATGGCCGTCAATATACCCTGATTGATACTGCCGGGGTGCGCCGTAAAGGTAAAGTTGATGAAATGATTGAGAAATTCTCGATTGTTAAAACTTTACAGGCAATGAAAGATGCTAACGTAATTGTTGTTGTGGTTGATGCGCGTGATGGTATTGTTGAGCAGGACTTGCATTTGATTGGCTATGCACTTGAAGCGGGTCGTGCCATGGTCATTGCAGTCAATAAATGGGATAACATGACTGAATATGATCGTAAGCAATGTAAGCTCGATGTAGAGCGTCGCTTCGATTTCATTCCATGGGCCAAAGTGCATTTGATTTCTGCATTGCATGGAACGGGTGTGGGTGATCTTTATCCATCGATTCACCGTGCTTATGATTCATCTCGTTTGAAAGTGTCACCAGCAAAAATCACCCAGATTTTAAATGATGCGACAGATGCCCACCAACCGCCGATGGTTCAGGGTCGTCGTATTAAAATGCGTTATGCGCATATGGGTGGGCAGAATCCACCAACGATCGTGATTCACGGAAACAAGGTGGATAAAACTCCTGCAGATTATCGCCGTTACCTGGAAAACGTGTTCCGTAAAGTGTACAAGCTTGAAGGTACACCGATTAAAATCGAGTTTAAAACTTCTGAAAACCCGTTTGAAGGTCGTAAGTCTCAAGTGGATGAGCGTGCAGCTGCGCGTAAACGTCGTTATGTACAGAAATTCAAGAAAGCCGAAAAGAAATTTAAACGCTAATTCTGTAGTTTAAATTTTTCGGATAAAAAGCCTGCGTAAAGCGGGCTTTTTGTTTAGAGAAAATAATGAATTTCTCTCCCAATAAAAGTGTAAATTCTTTTACACTCAAATCAATTGACATCTTTTTAATGGATTCACGTGGCTCGGCTGATTCAAATTCATCTGCATCAACTTTCTGATCTGGCTTGTGATCAATTGTCAGACCGCAAAACCCAGATTGCCGAACGGAAACGCGAAGTGGCATTTTTGCGCAATCAGCTTTTATCCCAATCTTTTGAATTGCCAGTTAGCGATCAACAGGTGGTGCGGACGAATTTTGGCAAGCCTTATTTAAATGACTATCCAGACTTCAGTTTTAATCATAGCCATAGCCATAATTTCTATGCCTTGGCCACGAGCAAGCAAGTTCAGAATTTAGGAATTGATATTGAAGAACTGAATCGTAAAGTCCGTTTTGAAGCTTTGGCACAGCACGCCTTCCATCCTGAAGAACTCAAAAATTGGCAAGCGCTGGCTTATGATCCCGAATACTGGTTTAAAGTCTGGACCACCAAAGAGGCGGTGTTAAAGGCATCAGGCTTGGGAATCCGGATAAACCTGAATGAGCTCAATACCAATATCCATCCTGAGCAAAATGGTGGGCGCTGCGAACATCCAGAGATTGGCATCTATGCCTATCAAAATTATACGCTTGCTGGCTGCATGTTCACCGTGGCCTGGCAAAGTGAGGATTCCTGCAAGGGATTGAGATTTCCTGTGATCCAGATTCATCACACTGTCTAAAACAGAATGAACCCGAATATTTTTTATTTTCTAGAAATGATCAGATTACTCAGCCGATTCACAAATTGTGGACTCATCCGCGATAAATGAAATAAAAACTGGCTTTTGAATCCGACCGAATGATGCGTTGCCTGCCATATTGAATCTTTGAGCTGTGCCAGTTTCAGAATATCTCGTGCAACATCTTCTGCTTTTAAATGCACGCCCATTTTTTTAATACTTTCTGACTGCATATCTTTGACCATGGCCGTATTAACGAAAAGTGGCATGACATCCAAGACTCGAATCCCATAGGGTTGCCACTCAATATCCAGACTTTCAGTCAGGCCACGCACTGCAAACTTGCTGGTGGAATAACTGCTTAAATCGGCCTGGCCATAAATCGCCGAAGCTGAAGATAGATTAATGATGCGGGCAAATGCAGACTCTTTTAAATAAGGGAAAGCGGCATGACAGCCGTTCATGACTCCTTTAACATTAATATCCAGAGTCCGATGATGTGCCGTAATATCAGTTTCTTCAAAAGGGCCTGAATATAAAATCCCGGCATTATTGACCAGAATATTGATTTCACCTGCCCAAGCTGAAAATTCGGCTAAAGCTGTTTTCCAGGAAGTATAGTCAGCCACATCGAGAAAACCGGCTTTGGCATGTTCGCCCAGTTGCTGGGCCAGTTGTTCTGCCTGCTCCACCTGAACATCATAAATGCCTACCTTGTAGCCGTGCTGGTAAAATAGGGCGGCCGTCGCGGCACCAATTCCTTGTGCTGCACCGCTAATCAATATACTGTGCATGTGCCTGATCTCCTTATTGTCTTTTTTTTGAGCATAACAAGAAACTGGCAGATTGACGCGACTATTTGGTAAAAAAAAAGAGGTTTTTAAACATGGAACAATTACTCCAGGTCATGCGCGAATTACGTGAAAAATGTCCATGGGATCAGCAACAGACCCCCGAATCTCTGACCAAATATGCCATTGAGGAAGCTTACGAAGTCGAAGCGGCAGTCCGCTCTGGAAAAGTCGACGATGTCCGCGATGAGCTGGGTGATTTGCTGTTACAGGTAGTGTTCCAGTCGCAAATGTACAGTGAGCAGGGGGCTTTCGATTTTCAGGATGTTGTACAGGCCATTACCGATAAACTGGTTCGCCGTCATCCACATGTGTTTCAAGCTGAACAGTTTGCGCAGCTCAGCCCAGAAGATGTGTCTGAGCTATGGAAAGAAATCAAACAGCAAGAAAAACAGGGTAAGTCGCGTTCACGCCTGGATGATATTAAACATGCATCTGCTTTGGTGCAGGCCGATGAAATTCAAAAAAATGTCGCCAAAATCGGGTTTGATTTTCCCGACATGGCGGGTGCTTATGCCAAGCTGGAAGAAGAACTGGCTGAATTAAAAGCAGCGGTAGCCGGACAAAATTCCGATGAAATACAGGAAGAATTTGGTGACTGCTTATTTTCTCTGGTCAATTTTGGACGTAAACTTGGCATCTCCAGCGAGATGGCATTATTGGGGACAATCTATAAATTCCGGACCCGCTTTGCCTTAATGGAAGATCAGGAACAATTACAGCAATTAGACCTGGAAAAACTGTCACTGGCTGAACTTGATCAGCTCTGGGAACAGGCTAAATTAGAATTAAAACAAAGAGCAGCACATGAAAAAAATACCTTATCGAATCGATCCGACGTGGATTAATCTCCTTCTGAGTTGCTGGCTGGGCTTTATTTCTATCGGGACTGTGCATGCAACTGCGACCGATTATATGGAATGGAAGACCCAGCAACAGCAACATGACGCTCGCCTGAAGAAAAAAGCTGCCTCCACGGCTTCATCAGAAAGCAATCACTATCTGGCGAAGCCTGCATTATCGGCATCTTCTGCTGCTGATAAAATCAGTTTGAATAATGCAACTGTGGAGCAATTACAGCAGCTAAATGGTATTGGTCAAAAAAAGGCTGAAGCCATTATTGAACATCGGCAAAAAAACGGAAAATTCAAAAGCATTGAAGAGATCCAGCTGGTCAAAGGCATTGGACCGGCATTGTTTGCCAAAAACAAGGCTAAATTGGCCTTGTAAGGCGACAGCATGGATCATGACTAGCTGATTGATTTGACTCGCAGGATTGACATAATCAAATTGCCCTTTAGGCGTGTAAGCGATATGATTAGCGTCATCTTAGAATTTTACGTTCAGACGTAGGAGACAGCGTCTTTTGCAAACTTTGCGCGCGTCAAAATGTGGTTTATCAACCGCTCAATTACCTTCTTATATTCTCGATGTGATTGATGCCTTAAACAAGGCAGGCTATGAAGCTTATATCGTGGGTGGTGGTGTTCGAGATCTGATGTTAGGTTTGAATCCTAAAGATTTCGATGCAGTCACCAATGCAACCCCGACTCAGGTCAAGGAAGTTTTTGGACGACGTTGTCGGATTATCGGACGACGTTTCGAACTGGCGCATGTCTATTCAGGGCGGGAACTGGTTGAAGTGGCAACCTTCCGTGCCCCACCAAAAAAAGCAGTGACCTCGGCCGCGGGGATGATTCTGCGTGACAACAATTGGGGCAGCATCGAGCAGGATTTTGCCCGTCGTGATTTTTCCATCAATGCAATGTACTACCAGCCGCGTAAAGGTATTGTGCTGGATTTCTGTAATGCAGTGGATGATATCCACAGCAAAACCTTACGCTTACTTGGTGATCCGGCTTTAAGATTTGAAGAAGATCCGGTGCGGATGCTGCGAACCTTACGTTTTGCCGCCAAGCTGAACTTTAATATTGATGAAGCGATTCTGGATGTCTTTACGCCGGAAATGACCCAGTTGCTGCGTGATGTTTCTCCACATCGACTTTATGATGAATCACAGAAGCTGTTCACCATGGGACACCTGAATCGTGTCTTGCCCATGCTGATCGATTTCGGGATCTGGCAGCAGTTATTTGCAGATATCAAGCCTGAAATTACGCCGTTTATGGAACGTGCTGCGAAAAATACCGATCAGCGTATTTCGATTGGCAAGACCATCAACCCGGCATTTTTCTATGCGGTATTGTTATGGCAGCCATTCCTCGAGCGTTGTGAATTTTATTTGAATAAAGGCGTGGTAGCGGCCGAAGTCCGTGCCCAAGCCGGTCTGGATGTGTTAAAACGTCAGGCGACTCGCACTATTATTCCACGCTTTGCGGAAACCTTTATTCGTGAAGTCTGGGAAATGCAAACCCGTTTGTTGAATCCAAAACCACAGCAAATCGAGGCTTTGTCCAGCCACGCGCGTTTCCGTGCCGGCTTTGACTTTTTGCTGCTGCGTGAAAAATCAGGTGATGCGACTGCCCAAGGCATGGGCAGCTGGTGGGATGCTTACCAGCAAATGAGCGGTGACGAGAAAGAAAGGGCCATTAGCCAGTATAACCGTCAGCGTGCCAAGAGCCGTCGCAAGGTCAGTCAGGAAGAACATCTGGAACAGAAACTGACCCAACAGCAAGATCTCGTCGAGATTGAGCCGTTAGTGAATGAACCTGAACCACGCAATCGTCGGGTGCGTAAAGCCAAGTTTGAAGACAAGGTAAAACCTCTGTCGCATGTGGCAGCCAGTGCCAGCGGTGAAATTGGCGCAGATCATCCGATTATGAAACGTAAGCGGGTAAAACGTGATCTGAGCCAAGTGGTGTTTGGACCAACACAATGATCGTGACGTATATTGGCTTGGGCAGTAACCTAGGTGATTCACGCCAGATTCTGGCAGAAGCTGTACAGAAACTGGCGACCTTGGGGCAGGTGAAAACTTCGCATCTGTATCAAAGTCCACCGATGGGACCACAGGATCAGCCGAACTATCTGAATGCAGTGGTGCAGTTAAATACCGATCTGGCCGCTTTAAGCCTGCTGGATCGTTTGCAAGCCTTTGAGCAGGACGCAGGTCGGGTACGTTTACGTCATTGGGGCGAACGTACACTGGATCTGGACTTGCTGATCTACGGCAATGAACAGATTCACAATGAACGCTTAACTGTGCCGCATGTCGGGGTATTAGAGCGTGATTTTGTCCTGATTCCACTTCTGGATATTGATCCTGAAATACAGGTTCATGGACACAGATTAAAAGACCTGGACATCGTCAAACAGTCGACCCTCACGGTACTCGACGACAGCAACTGGGCAAATATTTAATTTTTAAGTGATGGTAGCTTCGTCAGAATTTTCAAGCATAGAGGAACATTTTCATGGTCAGTCTGAGTGATTTAAGACGCTTTAAAGCAGATGGACGCAAATTTTCATGTCTGACTTGCTATGATGCCAGTATGGCCAAAGCCATGGAAATTGCCGAAGTGGACAGCATTTTAATTGGCGATTCTCTGGGAATGTCAATTCAGGGGCGTGATTCGACTTTGCCGGTCACGGTTGCAGATATGGCCTATCATACGGCTGCGGTACGCCGTGGTAACCAGCATGCCTTTATCATGACTGACTTGCCATTTATGAGCTATGCTACCTTGAATGATGCCTTGCAAAGTTCGAAAACCGTGATGCAGGCTGGCGCGCAAATGGTCAAGATGGAAGGCGGTGCATGGTTGGCAGAAACCGTGCAAGTGCTGACCCGTAACGGTATTCCGGTGTGTGTGCATTTGGGTCTTACTCCGCAGTCGGTACATGTCTTTGGCGGTTATAAACTGCAAGCCCGTACCCGTGAAGCGGCCGATCAGCTCATTGCGGACTGTAAGGCAGTGGTCGAGGCGGGTGCTGCACTATTGCTACTTGAATGCGTACCAGCACAGCTTGGCCAGGAAATCACCGAACTGTTTCCGCAGATTCCGGTCATTGGCATTGGTGCAGGTGCAGCTACAGATGGTCAGGTATTGGTGGTTCAGGACATGCTCGGTTTGACTTTTGGACATACCGCAAAATTTGTACGTAATTTTATGCAAGAACAATCGGGTGCGACAGCCATTCTGGATGCTTTTAAAGCCTACCATGCTGCAGTTTTAGATGGATCTTTCCCGGCACCAGAACAAACTTTTCAGGTTGAATTGTAAGATGAAAACAGAAACCACCATTCAGGGCTTAGCGGCATCATTAAATCCGGCGCGTACCAGTCGCAAGATTATCGGTTTTGTACCGACTATGGGCAATCTGCATCAGGGACATTTAAATCTGGTGCGTGAAGCGCGTAAGTTGTGTGATGTAGTGGTGGTCAGTATCTTTGTCAATCCAATCCAGTTTGGACCCAATGAAGATTTTGACAGCTATCCGCGCACGCTTGAGCAGGACCAGCAGCTTTTGGCAGAAGTTGGTTGTGACATCGTGTTTGCGCCGACGGTTGAGCAAATGTATGGTAAAAAACCGCGTCTGACCAATATTAGTGTTTCTGACATTACCAATGATTTATGCGGTTTGCAGCGTCCTGGCCATTTTGATGGCGTGGCGGTGGTGGTCACTAAATTGTTTAATATCGTACAGCCGAATTACGCCTTCTTTGGCCAGAAAGATTATCAGCAATTGGCGGTGATTCGTCAGTTTGTACAAGACCTGAATATTCCACTGGAAGTGATTGGTGTACCGATTGCCCGTGCAGAAGATGGCCTGGCTTTAAGTTCGCGCAATGGTTATTTAAGCGAAGAGCATCGTGCAATCGCACCGGTCATTTATCAAAGCTTGCAACGGGCTGAACAGCAATTACATGCAGGCGTGGAACTGGATACGGTATTGGCCGAAATTCGTCAGAGCCTAACCGATGCCGGTTTCGTTGTTGATTATGTTGAAGCCCGCACGCCAGAATTACAAAAAATTCATACGTTTAATCAAGATCTTGTGTTATTTATAGCTGCAAAGCTGGGGAATACACGTCTGATCGATAACCTGCAGGTTAAATACACTGCCGGCTAAGATGAAAGGGTAGCATGCATGAAGCGCATTTTAATTGTCACAGGACAATCTGGTTCGGGTAAATCATCTGCATTACAGGTGCTTGAAGATCTGGGTTATTACTGTATTGATAATTTGCCTTTGGCATTGCTTCCCGAAATCGTGGCAAAACTGGACAGTGAAAATAATCTGGAACAGCTGGCACTGGGCGTCGATGTGCGCAGTACCCGGGCAGATTTACAAGAATTTGATCATGTATTTGAGCAACTGCAACAGCATGGTTCGGTCGATATTATTTATCTGACCACGCAGGATCAGGAGCTGATTGCCCGCTTTAGTGCTTCGCGTCGGCCGCATCCTCTAGCATCACGCTTTAAAAGCCTGAATCAGTGTATACAGGAAGAAAAAATCCTGTTGATGCCGATTCAGTTGCGTTCTACGGTGCATATCGATACCACCGATAAAAGCGTGCATGATCTGAAACATACTTTGTTGTCCAAGCTTGGACAGGCCGATAACCTGATCCTGATTCTGCAATCCTTTGGTTATAAGCATGGCATTCCACTGGATGCCGATTATGTCTTTGATGTCCGGCATTTGCCGAATCCGCATTGGGAACTGGAACTGCGCAAATTTTCAGGACTAGATCAGCCGGTGCAGGCGTTTTTACAAAAGAGCGATCAGGTCGAGGACATGTTCAATGATCTGTATCATTTTCTGGACAAGTGGTTGCCGACCTTTGCCGAAGGACACCGTCATTATATGACCGTGTCGATAGGCTGTACCGGTGGTCAGCATCGTTCTGTTTATATTGTGGATAGACTAAAAAAAGCCCTTGAGGCAAAATGGTCTATTCAAGTCCTCCATCGAGAAATGAAGCACTGGTCATGATTGATACGACAGTTGACGTAATTAATAAACTGGGTTTACATGCACGCGCATCTGGTAAACTGATAGAAGTTACCACCAAATTTCGTTCCAGTATCCAGATTGGCAAGGCTGAAAAATTGGTAGATGCCAAAAATATCATGTCATTGCTCATGCTTGGTGCAGGCAAAGGAACAACTTTACGCTTAGTGATTGAAGGAGCAGATGAGGAAAAAGCCTTATCTGAAATTCAGGCACTATTTGCAGCAAAATTTTATGAGGCAGATTAATCGTGGCACGTCGACCGAACAGTTTAACTGAAGAAGATTTTGATTCTTTAGAGGGACGCGCAAGTAAGACCGAACAGAAAAAAGCAGTCCAGCGTATGGCTGCTTTAGGTGCGCAGCTTGCAGAGCTGAGCGCTAAACAAATTAAAAACCTACCTGTAGATGAGCGTTTGATTGACGCCTTGCTTGATGTACAGGCAATTAGTTCACATGAAGCACGTCGTCGTCAATTTTCACGGATTGGTAAATTACTACGCAATGAAAATGAAACGGTAATTTTGTCTTATTTAACACCGAAACAAGGTCTTAAAAAGACAGCTCAATTACAGCGTTGGGTGGATCGAATTGTCAAAGATGGAGATCCGGCCATCAATGAATTTACCAAAACCTATAATGCGACAGAGCGTCATACCTTACGTCAACATTATCTTCGGGTACACCGTGATTTAAAGAATCAAGCACCTGAAGAAGAAGTAAATGCTTCTAAATTAAAGCTGTTTAACTATGTACAGCAAGTGGCCTTGATTTCTGACAATTAAGTAGCCATGTAAAAAAGCGGTCTTTTAGGCCGCTTTTTTTATAGCTGTTTTAATCCCGTTGGCTTGACTTGGATATGCATAGTTTATAAGTGATCTATCTTAATATTTCTATTCCAGCTTCTAAAACTGCACTGAGGATAAAAAAACACAAAATTTTCGCAATTAATTTGTTAATGAATGTAAGTTCTTTACAATTCTCAGTGGTTTTTTGGGTCTGTTTTTAGTTGAAATGCTGATATTTAAATATTTCTTACATTGGAATTGTTAAGATATTTTAAAAAATTAAAAATTAATTCTGAGCATTATTAGGTAGATGAAGCCTGATATAAAATCTATTTTTAATCATAAGGTCAAACTATATAGTTGAAAAATCATTAGCTTTTACTCTAAATAGAGTAAAAAGCGATGGTGGGTATTTTTTATTCAGTACTGTGTTACAGTAAATACAAATAAACATGCTTATTTTAGGTGAGATATATTAATTTCAAATACTTATGTAGGTTTTTTTAGAATAGTAAATTTTCAAGTTATTCTTAATCAATTAAATATCAGTACCTTGCAGTTAAGAATGTATCTGGATAGAAACAGGTTAACAAATCCTTTAACCTAGAGGTGGGTTTTCATCGTTGAGTAAATATAGAATCTTTGTTATTGATTGTATGAATTTGGTCGGCTGTGTTTTCTTTATTCCATAAACATTCAGAGAGGCAGACATGGAACTAAAACTGCTAGAGGTCGGTCAGAATACGGAGCAATTAAGCTCGTGCCGTATATCTCTCATTTTAGGTGTCTATACCTCTAACAACCTATTAGACACCTTTTGTAAGATCGCCCGTAAAGTTTTAAACGTTAAAACCAGTATTATCGGCTTCCATACGGAACCATATATCTGGTACAGCTGTCCGCGCGGTTTTCGGGCCTTGCACGCTCCGCAGGAAGTGAATCTGCCTACGTATCTGCAACACGCAGATGTTATCGACCAGACGCATCCTGCTTATTCAGAACTGTCAAATTATGTAAAAGATCTCGGTGTAGCGCATCAGAGATTAGTCGCCTTTAATTTAAAATCCAGTAGCGGTGTGTCTTTTGGACAGGTCGTTTTCTTTGATGATCAGACTGAATTGTTTGATCAGGACGATATTGCCACCATCAAACAATTTGCTGAAAGTTTAGTGATTCGAATTCAGCTCAATCAAGAATATACTGAACTGAAAGAATTATACGAGCAGCAATGCGCACAAAATTTCAGTAAAACTAAATTTTTCCAGATTATTGCGCATGATCTGCGTGCGCCATTTCACGGCTTGCTTGGCTTTTCCGAAGTACTAGCACAGGAACGTGACACACTGGATGAATCCAGTATTCAGAGCATCGCGGATTATTTATATGATAATGCACAATCGACCTATAACCTGCTGGAAAGCCTTTTGACTTGGGCGATGGCAGAGGGTGGACGCTTTGTTTATCATCCGATCAATTATGAATTGAAACAATCTAGCAAGATTGTGTGTAGCGTTCTGAAAAGTCTGGCCTTAAATAAAAAGATCGAACTGGTCGATAATATTCCTGAAGATATTAAGGTACATGCGGATATCAACATGATTACCTCTGTCTTGCAGAACTTGGTGTCGAATGCGTTGAAATTTACCCCGGTGAATCAAGGTGGGAAAGTAATTCTGGATGCAGAGATGGAAGGCGAGCAGGTCAAGATTACGATTCAGGATACTGGCTTGGGCATGACTGAAGAACAAATGCAGAATCTGTTTAAACCGACTTTGGGCGTGAGTGTCAGAGGCACAGCTGAAGAGAAAGGGGCAGGTTTGGGTCTGGTACTCTGCAAGCGCTTTATTGACCTGAACCATGGTCAAATTGCTGTAGATTCCAAAGAGGGTCGGGGTACGACCTTTACCGTGCATTTACCGATGGTCACCAATGATCATCAGGCACTGGTGCTTGAAGATGTACATATCGAGCAATCTTAAAGAAGTAAATTTCAAGCTAAAACATTCCCACTGAGACAAAACTCCTGCTATAACTAAGCAGAATGTTTCAGGGGAAGAGTTGAGTGATGAATGCGGCACAATTGCAGAAAACCTTAAGAGCCAGCCAATATGCCGAACAGGTATTGGCCAATCACCAGAGTCTACTGGAACAGGATTATGCAATTGACCAGTTTCAAGGCTCACTCAGTCGGGAATATGTTGATCAGCTGGTGCAGCACTGCATCCTAAATATAAGCGATGAAGCAACGTGGATGCGCGCAATGCGTATTTTGCGGGCTCGATTGATGTTTCGTTGGATCTGGCAGGATGCCAATCAACTCACCGATGTCATTACCCTCACCCAAGAACTCTCCGATTTTGCCGATGCCTGCATCTGTGCAGCGAAAAATTTTGCCCGTATTCCGGTCGCTGCCAAGTATGGTCAGCCGATTGGTTATAATGGAAAAGTTCAGGATCTGATTGTCATCGCCATGGGGAAACTCGGCGCCCAAGAACTCAATCTTTCCAGTGATATTGACCTGATTTTTGCCTTCGACGAACAGGGTGAAAGCGATGGGCGTAAATGTATTGATGTGCAGCAGTTTTGCATCCTGTGGGGACAAAAACTGATTCATTTGCTGGATCAGATCACGGCGGATGGTTTTGTATTCCGGGTGGATATGCGCCTGCGTCCCTGGGGCGATGGTTCGGCACTGGCCATTAGCCATGCGGCCTTGGAAAAATATCTGAGCCAGCATGGGCGTGAATGGGAACGTTATGCCTGGATTAAAGCGCGTATTGTCAATCCAAGTCCAGAAGGCGACGAGCTGCTGGAGATGACCCGTCCATTTGTATTTCGCAAGTACGTCGATTATAGCGCTTTTGAAGCCATGCGCGAAATGAAAGCCATGATCGAGCGCGAAGTACAGCGCCGTAATATTGAAGATGATATCAAGCTCGGAGCCGGTGGCATTCGCGAAGTCGAATTTATCGTGCAGGTGTTTCAGCTGATTTATGGCGGGGCCAAACTTGAATTGCAGGATCGGCAGTGTCTGGTGAATCTAAATCATCTGGATGATGCCGAGTTGCTGGATGAACAGGCGGTGCAGGATCTGGAAAATGCCTATTTATTCCTGCGCCGGGTTGAGCACGCGATTCAGGCACTGAATGATCAGCAAACGCAATCACTACCGACAGAGCCAGAGTTAAGGGCGCGTATAACGGACACACTTGGTTTTGCGGATTGGGACAGCTTTATGGCATATCTCAATGAAAAGCGTGACAAAGTGATGTATCAGTTTGATCATTTAATCAAGGAAAATGGTCCTGACACCTTGGTTGAAAGTTTTTCCCAGTTGGAAAAGAAACTCAAAGAAGTTTTGGACGAGAATGCAAAGAATCTTGTCTATGAGTTTTGGAATGGGCATGCCTTAAAAAAATTACCAGCCAAAGCAGTGCAGCGTTTAAAAGCTTTTTGGCCACATTTAATCGAAGCAGTTTTACAGTCAGAGGATCCGCAGACCGCACTGGTACGACTGATGCCCTTGGTGGAATCAGTAATGCGCCGTACGGTATATCTGGTGATGTTAATTGAGAGTAAAGGGGCGTTACAGCGACTGGTGAAGATGGCCACGGTCAGCCCCTGGATTTGTGAAGAACTGACCCATTATCCGGTGCTACTGGATGAATTCCTGTCGATGGATTTTGAATTGCCAAAACGTCAGGATCTGGAAGATTCCTTGCGCCAGCAACTGTTACGGATTGAAATTGACCAGGTCGAAGACCAGATGCGGGTTTTGCGCCTGTTTAAAAAATCTAATGTTCTGGCCGTTGCCGCCAGTGATGTGCTGGCTGAAAGTCCTTTAATGAAAGTTTCCGATGCCTTGACCGATATTGCTGAAGTATCAGTGAATGTAGCGCTGCATCTGGCCTATCAGATTGTGGCAAAAAAGCATGGTTTTCCACTGGATGCAGAAGGGCAGCGCTGTTCAGTCGAGCATACGGCTTTTGCAGTCATTGGTTATGGTAAAGTCGGTGGAATTGAATTGGGTTATGGCTCGGATCTGGATCTGGTGTTTATTCACTATATGGGTGAACAGGCCGATACCGATGGACTTAAGCCGATCAGTGGCTTTGAATTTGCCATGCGGGTTGCACAAAAGTTTATGTCACTGATGACCACGCAAACCTTGGATGGACGTGTATATGAAGTCGATACCCGATTGCGTCCATCGGGCGAAGCTGGGCTTTTGGTGACCAGTTTAAAAGCCTTTGAACAATACCAGTTCAAAAGTGCCTGGCTATGGGAGCATCAGGCACTGGTGCGAGCCCGTCCGATTGCGGGTGAAATGAGCTTGCGAAAAAAGTTCGAAGTCTTACGCCGGGATATTTTGATTCAGCCCCGTGATGAAAATTATGTACGGGCAGAAGTACTGAAAATGCGTCAGAAAATGAAGGAGCATCTCGGTTCTTCCGCCGATCAAAAAAAAGATGGTATTTTTCATTTAAAACAAGATGCAGGTGGTATCGTAGACATCGAATTTATGGCACAGTATGCGGTGTTGGCTTGGAGTGGGACGAATAAAGATCTCGCCCATTTCTCCGACAATGTACGAATTCTTGAGGATGCCGCAAAATCAGGTTGCTTATCCAGCGACGATGCGACTGCTCTGATTCAAGCTTATCTCCGTGAACGCGCCGAGAGCCATCGCTTAGCCCTTGCAAATCAATCCATGCAAGTGTCTGCAAGCGACTGGCACGATACCCGAATGACCGTTTGCAAGTTATGGCAAAGACTGATTGATCCAAGTGCAGACTTTGCACTGGATAGTGAATAATTGTGAGAAATTGGAGTTTGTGGCATGAATTTGGCTGATCGTGATGGTTTCATTTGGCAAGATGGACAACTAGTTGACTGGCGTGAGGCAAAAACTCACGTATTAACACATACTTTGCATTACAGCATGGGTGTGTTTGAAGGCGTCCGAGCTTATGAAACCCCGAATGGAACGGCTATTTTCCGTCTTAAAGAACATACGAAGCGCTTGTTGAATTCTGCAAAAATTTATCAAATGAAAGTTCCATTTGATCAAGCAGCATTAGAACAGGCTCAAATTGATGTTGTTCGTGAAAACAAATTAGCGTCTTGCTATTTACGTCCAATTATTTTTATTGGTTCTGAAAAACTCGGTATCGCTGCAACTGACAATACCATTCATGCCGTAGTTGCGGCATGGAGCTGGGGTGCTTACCTCGGTGAAGAGGCGATGGCGAAGGGAATTCGCGTAAAAACGTCTTCATTTACCCACCATCATCCGAACGTGACCATGTGTAAGGCCAAAGCATCAGGTAACTACACCTTGTCGATTCTTGCGCATCAGGAAGTGGCGCATTCAGGTTATGATGAAGCAATGCTGCTCGACCCACAAGGCTATGTATGCCAAGGTTCAGGCGAAAACGTATTCCTGGTGCGTGATGGCGTGATTCATACGCCTGATATCGCAGGTGGTGCGCTGGATGGTATTACCCGTCAAACGATTATTACGATTGCTAAAGACTTGGGTTATGACGTAATTGAACGCCGTATTACCCGTGATGAGTTCTACATCGCAGATGAAGCATTCTTTACCGGCACTGCTGCAGAAGTAACACCAATCCGTGAATACGATGACCGTCAGATTGGTGAAGGTGTACGTGGTCCAATCACCACACAAATCCAGAAAGCTTATTTTGATGCAGTTCAGGGTAAAGATCCTAAATATGCACACTGGTTAACGTATGTGAAGTAATTAAGAATTTACTGATTGAAAAAACCTCTCATTTGAGAGGTTTTTTTTAACTGATGTACTTATTTTAGCGAACTTATGTCATCATATTCAGCATCAAGAAGATTTTAAGATGAGCTTAGGCATACGCAATGAGTAACATCGTTATTTGTATGAAATGGGGAACCAAATACGGTTCGGAATACGTCAATCGTTTATACAATATGGTTAAACGACATACGACAGTCGACTTTAAGATGGTCTGTCTGACGGATCGTACTGAAGGCATTGATCCTGCAGTACAATGTTTCCCTATTCCACCTTTGGCATTGCCTGAAGGTGCGCCTGAGCGTGGCTGGAACAAGCTATCTACTTTTGAACCTGATCTTTATGGTTTAGAAGGCAATGCACTTTTCCTCGATCTTGATGTAGTGATTGTCGATAATATCGATGAGTTCTTTACTTATCCAGGTGATTTCCTGATTATCCATGACTGGAAACGGCCGTGGCGTATTACTGGTAACAGTTCGGTTTACCGATTTAAGTTGGGTGCTTTCCCGGGGCTTTTGCCTTATTTCCGTGAACATTTTGATGAAATTCGTCAAAAATTTCGTAATGAACAGGCTTATCTGTCCTGGTATGTAGATCGAGAGAAGAAACTGAGCTACTGGCCAGAGAGCTGGTGTAAAAGTTACAAATATCACTGCCTGCAAAAAATTCCGATGGCTTATTTTAAGCCGCCTGTGAAACCTGAAGGTGCTAAAATTATTGTATTCCATGGTGAAATTAATCCGCCAGATGCAGTGAATGGTGGTGGTGGGAAATGGTACCGTTATGTGTTGCCATCGCAGTGGATTAAGGATGCTTGGCAGTAATCATGGATAAACTGAACACATTAGAACGGCCGTATCGTTTATCTGTGGTAATGATGGTTAAGAATGAAGCTAAAAATCTTGCGATTACTTTACCAGCGTTGAAAGGATGGATTGATGAGCTTATTGTTTTAGACTCGGATAGTACAGACCAGAGTCAACAATTGGTGGAAGAAGCAGGTGGTCAATGGTATGTAAATACAGAATGGCCAGGCTTTGGTAAACAACGTCAACTTGCTCAAAGTTATGCGACAGGTGATTGGATTCTCGCCTTAGATGCAGATGAAGAAATTACTGAAGAACTCAAGACAAGCATTCTTCAGGTGATTCAGGCTAAACCTGAAAATACAGTCTATGGAATTAAGCGAATCGACTGTATTTTTGGACATGAAATTGACAATCAATATTGGGCCGTTAAAGCACATTGGCGCCTGTACCCAAAGACGTTTCAGTATAATGACAATTTAGTACATGAATCTGTCCTGATTGATGGTGCTCAAAAAGAAACGTTAAAAGGTTTTATGCTGCACCATACAGCAGATACACCTGAGTTTTGGTTAAGTAAGCGTTTGCAATATGCACATGCCTGGGCAATAGATCGTTATCAGCGTGGTAGAACCGTCTCGATACCGTCGGTTATCTTACATGCTTGGTGGGCATTCTTTAAGCAATATGTGGTAGATGGCCGATTTTTAAAAGGTACGTATGGCTTTATTTATTCATTATTGTTTACCCAATATACCTTTAATAAATATGCCATTTTGTATGATTTACATCATAACGAAGCTGAAAAAACATTTTTAGAGTACAAAGCTCATAATGCTGAGCTCAAACCTATTGTATTTAAAAATAAACAAGCCAGTCTATCGCTTGTGATCATTTTAAAAAATGAATCTCGTCATTTGGCAGATTGTTTAGATACGGTTCATGACCTTGTTGATGAGATTGTTATTCTTGACTCTGGAAGTACCGATAATAGCAAAGAAATTGCAGACCGTTACGGTGCAAAATGGTTTGTAAATACCGACTGGCAAGGCTTTGGTAAGCAACGCCAACTTGCTCAAACCTATGCAACAAAAGATTATGTTTTGGTCATGGATCCAGATGAGCGTCTAGAGCAGCCTTTACGTGAGTCAATTGCGCAAATTCTAGAACAGCCATTACAAACAGATAAGGTTTTCGGTTTAGCCCGAGTGAATTTATTCTGTGGTATCGAAGTGCAAAAACGTTTCTTCTATACAGATAAATTGGCACGCTTATATTCAAGAGTGCATTATCAGTATTCGGCATTAGAAGTACATGAATCTTTGGCTCAAAAGAATGCACCAATGCAGAAGCTAGAGGGTTTTTTGCCACACTTAACCAATGATGACCTGCATCATTTCTTGCTTAAAAATGTCCGTTATAGCCATGATTGGGCAAAAGATAAATTCAAACACGACAAAAGTGTTTCATTAATCGCATTATTATCCCGTTCGATATTTTCTTTTATTCGTGAATATATCATTCGTGGTGACTTTGCTGGTGGAGCTTATGGTCTGTTCTTAGCATTGGCATCAATGGGTTATACATTTGATAAATATTTGATGCTTTGGCAGATGAATAAACAAAATAAAGATCTTTAAAATTCAGCAAAATGGTGCTTTAAATGTCAAAAAAAATTAGACCAGTGATTCTTGCGGGTGGAAGTGGAACTCGTCTTTGGCCATTATCTAGAAAACAAAGTCCTAAGCAATTTTTAAAACTTGGCTCAACGAATTACACATTATTGCAGAATACGGTATTGCGTTTAAAAAATTTAGAATGTGATCAGCCAATTCTAATATGTAATGAAGAGCATCGTTTTATCGCTGCAGAGCAAATGCGTGAAATAGGGATCGATGCAACAATAATTTTGGAACCAGAAGGTAAAAATACAGCGCCAGCAATTGCCTTAGCTGCATTATTATTAGAGAAAACTGAGCCAAATCAAATACTGTTGATTTTAGCTGCTGATCATTTGATAAAAGATACTGCAGTATTTGAAAATGCAATTTTAGATGCGGTGTCTTTAGCAGAAAAGAATAAATTGGTGACTTTTGGAATTGTTCCTTTGCAGCCTGAAACAGGGTATGGATATATTGAAAAAGGTACACAATTTGAGTGTGGTTTTAAAATACAGCAATTTGTAGAAAAGCCGAATAGAGAGACAGCTGAGTTGTACTTAGAATCCAAAAAATACTTGTGGAATAGTGGGATGTTCGTTTTTAAAGCGAACCATTATTTGAATGAGTTGGAGCAGTATGGCACTGATATATTAGATAACTGCCGACTATCAATGATTAAAACTGAATATGATAAAGATTTTATTAGAATAGATCACGATCAATTTAAAAATTGCAGGTCAGAATCAATTGATTATGCTGTGATGGAGAAAACAAGTAATGCTGTTGTAGTTGAGCTTGATGCAGGGTGGAGTGATATTGGTTCATGGTCTGCCTTATGGGAGGTTTCAGAGCAAGATCATCAAGGTAACGTTTATCAAGGTGATGTTATTTCAAATAAATCTAGTGAGAATTATTGCTACAGTGAAAAACGCTTGGTTTCTTTGCTTGGTGTAAATAATATGGTCATTATTGATACGCAGGATGCAATATTAATTGCTGCAAAGGACCAAGTTCAAGAAATTAAAGCGATTGTTGATGATTTAAAATCACAAGATCGAGGTGAAATATCATCGCATCGTGAAGTTTATCGTCCATGGGGTAAATATGATTGTATTGATCAATCTGAACGCTATCAGGTCAAACGTATTACTGTAAAGCCGGGTCAAAAGCTTTCTACGCAGATGCATCATCACCGTGCTGAACATTGGATTGTTGTTAGTGGTACAGCAAAAGTATCTAAGGGTGCAGAGACATTTTTATTAACTGAAAATCAGTCAGTGTATATCCCTGTGGGTGAAGTTCATGCACTCGAAAACCCAGGTAAATTACCTTTAGAATTAATTGAAGTTCAATCAGGTAGTTACCTTGGGGAGGATGATATTATTAGATTTGATGATATTTATGGAAGAGTATAAATAATGGCTATACCTAAAATTATTCATCAAACTTATAGAACTGAAAAGTTACCAACAGAAATTGCTGAAATTGTAGGTCAATTAAAAACTAGAAATACAGATTGGGAATATCGATTCTATACAGATGATGATATTTATAAATATATTCAATCTAATTTTGATGAGCGTACATTACAAGCCTATTTGAAAATTAATCCTGTTTATGGTGCTGCTAAGGCAGATTTATTTAGATACTTAGTTTTATATAAAGAAGGTGGAGTGTACTTGGATATTAAAAGTACATGTGTTTATCCTCTAAATGAAGTTATTAAACCTAATGAACATTTTATTATTACACAATGGCAGAATGAAGAAGGGGAAGTAAATGAAGGGGCTGGATTGTTTGAAGAGTTAACACATAAATTAGGTATTAAAAATGGTGAGTATCAGCAATGGTTTATTATTTCTGAGGCTAATTCTCCTTTCTTGAAGGAAGTGGTAAATACAGTAGTAAATAATATCTTGAGTTATCGACCATGGCATTATAAATTACATAGCTATGGGAAAAGAGGTGTGCTATTTGTAACTGGGCCTGTGGCATATACTAAAGCTATTCATAGTGTTATGGATAAATATCCTCATAGATTTGAACGTTATGATAGAGACCTAGGTTTTGTTTATAATGCTTTAGTTGATCAATCTCATACTAAGGTGCTTTCTAACCATTATGCTAGTTATAAAGGGCCTATTGTTAGGAAAAATAATATATCGAATTTAATATTTAATGCTTATATATTAGGTGTACGTTTGGTTAAAAATACTTTAAAAACTTTTGGTTTGTGGAGAAATTGACGTTATATTTTATAATAATTTTTATTACCAATAATCTTCCTAAACCTTTTATATCCCCACAAATACTGTTCTGGAGCGACATTAATCATACGCTCCATTTCTTTATTTAAGGTATCGACCGACAGTTGTAAATCTTTAGATACAATATCATTTGATAATTTAGTCACGTAAATATCGTAGCCAGACAAATCCTCTCGTCTTAAACAACTAAGCCCAACTACAGAACATTGTGTTTTAGCTGCCAGTTTGGAAAGTAAGGTAGAAGATAGCGCATTCTGATTGTAGAAAAGTGAGTAGATACCACCACTTTCTTTAGGCACATGATCCGGTAAAATTGCAGAAAAACCTCCCTGTTTTAAATGCTTAAATAAAGCACGTACACCAGAATCATCTGTAGGGACCAGTGTGGCATTCAGACGTTGCCGAGCTTCAAGCATAAAGCGGTCAACATCCTGATTCTTGCTGGGCTTATACATAATCACAGGGGAGGTGTGTTGATTCACCCATACATTCAATAGCTCCCAAGTACCAAAATGAGGCACCACAGCCAAGCAGCCCTGAGGATTTTGCAAAGCCTGAAGGAAAATATCTTCGCCATGCATATCCTGAATTAAAGACAGCGCGTATTCAGAAGATGATCCCCAAATCTTGACTGATTCCGCATAAGTCATGCACTGACTTTTGAGACTGCGTTTGGTCAAATCAGCTCGTTCAGATTCGGAAAGTTCAGGATAAGCAGAGGCCAGATTAATCTCAGTCACTCGGCGTGCAGAAGAATGGCTGAAATACAAAAGAGATCCAGCCAGTTGTGCAAGATTTTGAATGAATCTTAGTGGAAGCTTGGAGAAATTTTTGAGTAGGGTGTACATGGTATCTAGATGGTCAGATTATAGGTCTTTGTCCGGATTGCCCTTCAGCACCATATAAATCAAACCCACAAAAATCAGCAGGGCACCTAAAATACTGCTCAGGCAAAAATACACAATACGGTCATTGGTATCGAGGTTGAACAGGTTGTTGGCAAGGATATAGCGCATGAACAGCCATTGAACCACTGAAAATACAATAAGCATAATGCTGCGATTACGAACTGCAGGACGCATAGCCATTGCTAATTACCTTAGATTAAAAACTGTGGCTATTATGCCACTGTTCCAGATGCGACTCAATCACACAAAAAAGCCCCACACGAGGCAGGGCTTTTTCACTTAAAACGTCAAGAATTATTCTTGAGATTCAGCTTTTGGTTTTTCACGTAAGCGAATACCAAGGTCACGCAGCTGGTTTGATTCAACTGGTGCTGGTGCTTGCGTTAATGGACATTCAGCAGTCTTGGTTTTCGGGAATGCAATCACGTCACGAATAGAAGAACCGCCAGTCATGAGCATCACAAGACGGTCAAGACCAAATGCCAAACCACCATGCGGAGGAGCACCATAACGTAATGCATTTAATAAGAAGCTGAATTTCTCTTCTGCTTCTTCTTCACCAATACCAAGCGCTTCAAAGATCGCTTTTTGCATTTCAAGGTTGTGAATACGCAGTGAACCACCACCGATTTCAGTACCGTTCAATACCATATCGTAAGCCACAGACAGAGCAGCGCCTGGGTTGTTCTTCACTTCTTCTACGCTAGATTTTGGCAGCGTGAATGGGTGATGCACAGAGGTCCATTTACCATCATCAGTTTCTTCGAACATTGGGAAATCAACCACCCAAAGTGGCGCCCACTCGCAAGTTGCAAGTTTCATGTCATGACCGATCTTCACACGAAGCGCGCCCATGGCATCGTTTACAACTTTCGCTTTGTCTGCACCGAAGAATACGATGTCGCCATTTTCAGCGCCAACACGTTTCAATAGATCAAGCACGATTGGCTCGATGAATTTCACGATTGGAGATTGAAGACCTTCGATACCTTTTTCAAGTTCGTTGACTTTGATGTAAGCCAAACCGCGTGCACCGTAGATGCCTACAAACTTCGTATATTCATCAATCGCGCTACGTGGAAGTGAACCAGCACCCGGTACGCGAAGCGCAACGATACGACCTTTAGGATCTTTAGCAGGGCCTGCGAATACTTTGAACTCAACGTCTTGCATCAAGTCTGCAACGTCAACCAATTTCAAAGGAATACGCATATCCGGTTTATCAGATGCATAGTCACGCATTGCATCGTTGTAGGTCATGCGTGGGAATTTATCAAACTCAACATTTAGAAGTTCTTTGAACATCTTAACGGTTAGAGTTTCCATTAAATCCATGATGTCATCGTCACTCATGAACGATGTTTCAACGTCGATTTGGGTGAATTCTGGCTGACGATCCGCACGTAAGTCTTCGTCACGGAAACATTTAGCAATTTGGTAGTAACGATCAATACCGCCCACCATCAACAACTGTTTGAATAGCTGTGGAGATTGTGGCAGTGCGTAGAAACTACCGTTAGATACACGGCTTGGCACTAAATAGTCACGCGCACCTTCAGGAGTCGCACGTGTCAAAATTGGTGTTTCAACGTCTAGGAAGCCATTGTCTTCGAAGTAGTTACGAATCAGGTTGGTTAACTTAGAACGGAAGCGTAAACGATCTAGCATTTCTGGACGACGGATGTCCAGGAAACGGTATTTCAAACGAATTTCTTCAGAAATATTGGTGTTTTCGTCATTCAAAGGGAATGGCGGAGTTTCAGACTGAGCAAGAACTTCAATTTCTTTACCCAAGACTTCGATTTGACCGCTCACCATATTGGCATTTTCTGTGCCTTCATAACGGCGACGTACACGGCCTGTAATTTTTAATACAAATTCTGAACGTACTTTATCAGCAGTTGCGAATGCTTCAGGAGTATCTGGGTCAATAACCACTTGAACAAGACCATCACGGTCACGCATGTCAAGGAAGATTACACCACCGTGGTCACGGCGACGGTGTACCCAACCGCATAATGTTACGGTTTGGTCAATTTGAGCTTCGGTTAAAGAACCGCAGTAATGAGTTCGCATCATAGCGTTAGAAATCCAACTATATGGGTTAAGGTCAGCGAATACGTAAACAGCGTACCGCTTTGAGTAAAGGTAGGATTATGCCTCTTTGGGCATGTTGTCACAAGAACTTGGGTCAAAACAATATCATTTTAAAGTGAATAGGGGCAAAGCCAGTGCTTTGTTTAACCCATCCTGCGATCTCTATCTAAAAATAAAAACAATAAACAGCCCAGACTAAAGGTGATCAGAAAGCCTTGGCTAAATTCATTAATAGAGCGACCAGTAAAATAATAGAGGTCTGATTGCCAGACTTCAGTAGAAATATAGCGCGCATAATCCCAGACAGAAAATAGGCCGGTGAATATAGAAAAGAGCAATAAGCCCCAGGCAAACGATTTGATTTTTAGGCTGACTGTAAGATATTGCTGATGAGTTTTATAATAATGCAGGCTCATCCACAGGATAAGAGGCAAGACAATCACTGAGGTGCCAATCTGTAAAATCCGATGCAGCGGATAGCTTTGTCCAAACAACTGAAAATGTTGGGCTAAGACTTCATGGAAGGCAAAAGTTCGAAAATCGACATGGGTTATTCCATCCCAGATTAAATGGGTAGCTGTACCAATGATGACTGCCAGACACATCACCAGGATGAATTTTAGTGCTGAAAGGATATTGTGAATCTTTAAATCATGCTGAATACCGATGAAACGGTAAATCACGGGCCGGTAAATCAGGTACCAGACGGCACAAAAAGCCAAACCAATCCAGAGATCTGGATGAATCAGAGAAGACCATAAATGGGTGATATTCGAATTAGTATGAGTAAACAAGCGATGCAGATCGGGAACCATGCTTCCAATTGCCAGCGCAGCAACAGGAAGTCTATTTCCAGTCAAATATGAAATAGGTGGAGCAAGCACAGCATGCGATAAGGTAAAGGGCATAAAGACAATGTTTTAATGTAATCAAAAGTATTCAAAGGACATTCTAATAAAATATAGCACTGAGTATCGTAAAGGATTGCAAAAATAATGAAATGTTATATTATAACATTCATCCAAAATACTGAATTTGAGCTTCGGTCATGTCCTCCCCTAAGAATCTAATAACATTGTCAATTTTTGCTGTAGTTGCGCCTACAGTATTTGCAGAGCAATCCCCATCTTCTATCCCTGTTCAGACCATGGACACGATTCAGGTGCAAGCTCATCCATTGGTGCAGACTGCGGCGGATTTCGCGGTTGCAGATCAGGTCGTGGATCAGAAAGCGCTATCTGAACGTGCTACCACCATTGGGGATGCCTTGGCAGATGAGCTGGGTGTTTATTCTAATCAATATGGTTCAGGTTCAAGCCGTCCTGTGATTCGTGGTCAAGATGGTCCACGTCTGAAAGTGTTGCAGCATGCTTCTGAAACAGCGGATGTATCCACTTTGTCTCCTGACCATGCTGTCACCGTTGATCCGATTCTGGCGAAACAGGTCGAAGTGATTCGCGGTCCATCGACCTTGCTTTATGGTGCCGGTACAGTTGGTGGGTTGGTGAATGTCACTGATCAAAAAATCCCAACTCAAATGCCTGAAGATGGTTTGGAAGGTACAGTCGGCCTGCGTTATAACAGCGGCAGTTATGAAAAACTGGCAAGTGCTGGTGTAACAGCGGGTATTGGTGAAAACTTTGCTTTGCGTGTAGAAGGCTCAAAGCGTAACGCCAATGATTATATTGCACCTGATTATTTTCATGAGCATGATGACGAATTAGAAAAAGAACGTCGTGTGGGCAATACTTTTGCTGAAGGGCAAACGGTCAATATTGGCGGATCATGGATTCATGATCGTGGTTTTGTTGGTTTGTCTTATAGTAACCGTCAGGATCAGTATGGTTTGCCAGGTCATAGTCATGAATATCATGGCTGTGAAATTCATGGCGATCATTTTCACTGTCCAAAACCGGGTGAAGATGAGCACGATCATGAAGAAACCGCGGGTCCTTGGGTAGATTTAAAGTCTGAGCGTTATGATGTCCGTACCGAACTGGAACAACCTTTTGCCGGTTTTGAGAAATTACGTGCCCATGCCAGCTTCACTGATTATGAACATGATGAGCTAGAAGAAAATGAAGTCATCAGTAACTTTAAAAGCAAAGGTTATGACGGTCGTTTAGAGTTGGTGCACGTGCCAGTTGCAGGCTGGGAAGGGGTGATTGGAACCCAGATTTCACAGCAAAAAATTAATCTTGCCGCATCAGAGCATGACCATCATGAAGATGGCGATGAGGACGATGAAGAACATCATGTTCATGGTTCAGGTGTGGTAATGCCGGACACAAGAACTCAAAAATACAGCTTATTTGCTTTGGAACATAAACAACTTGGCGATGTGCATGTTGAACTTGGTGCGCGTGTCGATCATCAAAAAGTGAAAGTAGATTCGGATCAGAAAGATTATTCGGGGACTGGTGTCTCTGCATCCGCTGCTGCCAACTGGGAATTTGCACCGGACTACAAACTTTCTGTAGTGGGATCACATCAGCAGCGTTTGCCTTTAGCTCAAGAACTCTATGCTGATGGCTTGCATTTTGCGACCAATACCTATGAACTAGGTAATCCTGATCTCGATAAAGAAACTTCAAATAATCTCGAGTTAGGTCTGCATTATGAAGGGGATAAACTGGATTACCATGTGCATGTCTATCACAACTGGTTTGATGATTATATCTATGGCGAAACGGTAGCGCAAAAAGGTAATTTACGTGGCGTGCAATATACCCAGGACAAAGCCAGATTCTATGGTACAGAAGCACAAGCCGGGTATCAGATCAATGATATGTATAAGCTCAGCGTCTTTGGGGACTATGTACGTGGCAAGATTGAAGGCGAAAATGCACCACGTGTACCTGCAGGTCGCTTAGGCACCAAAGTAGAAGCAGACTTTGCCGATGGCTGGTCAGGTTTGGCTGAGTATTATCATGTCTTTAATCAGGACAAAATCGCCAGCTATGAAGATGAAACCCAAGGCTACAATATGGTGAATGTTGGCCTGAGTTATGCCAATAGCATTGCAGATAACAATGCTTATCGAGTTTATTTCAAGGCCAATAACCTGCTCGATGATCAGGTGTATTCACATACTTCCTTCCTGTCGAATATTCCGCAGGTGGGTCGCAACTTTACTGTCGGCGTGCAGTATGATTTCTAACAGGTCTACTGAAATAATCGACCAAATCATCTAGATCTCACTGAAATCTACTTGAAAAATCATAAGATAAAACCTAGCCTGAGTATATTGGGTTAGGTTTTTTCTTATGCGTATCTTTCAACGAATTCACAATAAATTGAACTGGTCGAATCGCCGTTATGCGACTTTGATCATTAGTATGCTGGCTGTGGGTTATTTGGCTTCGGCAATCTACCACACGTATAAGCCTTTGCCGGAAGGTCTGAATTACACGGGCAAACTGCGTCATGCCGAAGTCAAGTTTCTGGCCGATCAGACTTATCTGGATGCCGAAGGAAAACAGCATTTAGATCATCACATTTTTAATGAAATGCTGAAAATGATTGAAGAGGCCAAATCGCTGATTGTGCTGGATATGTTTTTATTTAATCAGCAAACCGGTGCATCTACGCAGCAGCATCAGGCATTGAGTCAACAACTGAGCGATGCTTTAATCAGTAAACGTCTGCTGCAGCCTGAGGTAGAAATCAAATTTATTACCGATCCGATCAATTCGGTCTATGGTGGAATTAGATCCGAGCAGTATCGGGAATTACGTCAGCACGGTATTGATGTGATCGAAACCAATCTGACGCCGTTGCGGGCTTCCAATCCAAGCTGGTCCGGCTTCTGGTATATCTGTTGCCAAGGCATTGGCAATAATCCGGAAACAGGCTGGTTGCCGAATCCATTTGGAACAGAAAAAATTACCCTGCGCAGTTATTTTGATTTGTTTAACTTTAAAGCCAATCATCGCAAAACTATGGTGGTGGATACCGATCAAGGCTGGAAAGCACTGGTCACATCCATGAATCCGCATGATGGCAGTTCACGGCATTCCAATATTGGTTTATTGGTCTGGGGGAGCACAGCTGTGGATATTTTGAAAACAGAACTGTCTGTGGGCATGATGTCACAAGCGAATATGCCAGCCATTGTCGCTGGGGATTTTCAGGCAGACAGTAGCCAGCCACAAGCTCAGGTGCTGACTGAAAAAGCCATTTATGATGCGATTCTGAATCTGATTCAGACCGCGAAAGCCAGTGAACAGATTGATCTGGCAATGTTTTATCTGTCTGAGCGCAAAATTATTAAAAGTCTGATCGCGGCCCATGAACGCGGTGTCAAAGTCCGGATTTTACTTGACCCAAATAAAGATGCCTTTGGCCGTGAAAAGAATGGAATTCCAAACCGGCAGGTGGCTTCAGAATTGCACGAGGCAGGTATAGATGTGCGCTGGTGTCGTACTCAAGGCGAGCAATGCCATAGCAAAATACTGATAAAGCGCAGCGCTCAGCAAGCTGAAATGATTTTAGGCTCGGCCAATTTTACAGTGCGCAATTTGAAAAACTATAATCTGGAAACCAATATGCGCGTGGTGGGTCAGCCTCAGGCTGAAGTCTTCCGGGATGCCCAGCAATATTTTGAGGGTGCATGGTCAAATCTAAATGGCCGTTCGATGAGCGTAGATTACACTCAATATGCAGAAAACTCGTTCTTTAAATATTGGCTGTATCGTTTTATGGAATGGAGCGGCTGGTCGACGTTTTAATTTTAAATCCCTCCTGACCTCCCTTTTTAAAAAGGGAGGAAAGTCCCTCTTTGAAAAAGAGGGAGTTAGGGAGATTTTTTATTATCAGCTTTTTGATTCTGGATTCGGCGGAACCAGCTGATCCAGCTCTTTATCCGTTAATTCATCCAGCTCAGAAATATCGGTTTTAATTTTCCATTGCGCTTCATCATCAACCGGATTTGGTAAACGCGCTTCTAACCAGTCACAAACTACATCGGGTGGGAAATCTGCGTGATTACACTGGATCACCCAAGACAGGAAATCTTTGGCTACACCATTCATATATGGCGGTGGCGAAACTGGAAGGAGCTGAGTTGGGAGACGTTCATTTTTAGAAATATAATTCAGGACATGACCTAATTCTTGCACAGTTTGCCAAGCCAGCGGATGATCGACATTGATCTGAAACTTAAACCACCATGCCTGTTTGCCATCTGAACCATAGCTATCAATCCGTTCTTTCTGAACACTCGGCACTTTAGAAAAATATTCATGTAAACGATCGAAATTTAAATCAGACACAGTATTCAACTCGAAACATTAAAAAAAGTAATTTTAGCATAAAGCAGTAGCTTGCCGACGTGCCTGTCAGATTGAAAATAGGCGAGCGCATTACAAAAAATTGCAGCTCCAGCGAGCTTATCCATATTTTCTGCATCTATTTTGTTTAAAATATAAGCAGATTATTCGGAGGAAGCTCAAATGAGAATCGTACTATCGAGTGCAATATTGGCTGCATTGCTATTAGGAGCTTCTGCACAAAGTATGGCTGGCAATGCTTGGGTGGGTTATGGTGGTGTAGATCGATCCACACCGAATTATCGCAGCGCTCCACGATCTTATGATCCTCCACGGCAGCATTATCCGCAACGTCCGCTGCCACCAAGACCACATTACCCGCAACGACCACCATATTGGGGCTATCCACCTGCACAGAGTAAAAGTGGATTAAACATTCAGTATCAGGCACCGACCACTATTTATCAAAATTCGAATAGTTATAGCTGGGTCAATGGTGATCCGAATGTTGCCCGGATTGAAAGTTCGAGATATACGGTAATTACCGATTGGCAGCGTTTAGGGTTACCAGCACCACCGCGTGGCAGCTACTGGATTTATGAAAACGGACGCTATGTGCTGGTGCCGAATCGTTAAACTGCTCTAAACTCTGAACGGATAATTCAGTTATAAACGTCAATAACTCAAAAAGACCAAAATAGTTCCCTCTCCTGTGAGGAGATGAGTAGCACTGCTACGCAAGGGAGAGATTGCTTGAGATAAATCTCCCAAAACCCTAAACGAGGCTTAAGTATTACTTTAAGCTGAAGTGAAAAAAAAGAGGGCTTAAAAGACTATGCCAATTCATCATCTTCTGGGCGCGGTGTTTTGCCGAGTGGCAGTGGCTTTTCACTATGTTTGTCACGAATCACGGATGGATAGGTCCATGAGGCATAGCGCACTACTAATATCGCAAAGGCCAAAATCAGAATCGAACCAGTAATAATCACCAGATCCATACTGGCTTTATGCGTGTGTTGAATATCTGCAATCAGCAAACGGGTCAGTGCAGTAATCGCAATATAAATCAGGAAACGTACTGGCATATGGTTGGTTTTAAAATAGATGCCGACCATGGCACCCAGTTCCAGATAAATAAACAGTAAAAGAATATCATCAATGGTGGCGAACTGTTTGACAGTCAGAATATCGATGACGGTATGGCCCGCAGACCAGATCACCATACAGCCAATAATAAACAGCGCAATATAATGAAAGCTTTCTACAGCAAGATTACCAAGACGGTCGAGGAGGGCTTCAAATTTTTCAATTTTCGGACGTGATTTAGACATATTATCCTCCTGATTTTTCATGTGAAATAAAGATATTTACAGAATAACGTGCAAAGATCATGCACAGAATGATTGAATGAAAAATAAAGATTAAATTATTTGAACTTTTGCGCTTTTTTTAGACTAAATTGCTATATTGTATGGGTGGTAACATTGAATAAATAGGAGAAAAAAGTGTTAGATAAAATTCAAACAAAAATTAGCCAATTAGAAGCCGGAAAAAAATTAATCCTCGGCGTAGGCATTAAGGCTGAAGATATGCAAAAGGTGGTGGAACTCTGCGAGTCTTTAGAGTCAGAGGGGAATATCAAAATTGTGAATAAACATCTGAATCCGAAGAGCAATAATCAGCCGGATAACTTACTGATTCAAAAAGTTTAATTGTTGCATTTTCATAAAAAAACGCCTGCTGATGCAGGCGTTTTTTATTGCAGATTTTCAGCTTAAGCTTGAGTCGTGAAATAATCTTCAGAGAAGTTCATGATGACGTCAGAACCTGATTTCACTTTAGTAATGCGTAATGCCAGTTCAGGCAGAATGCGTTGTACAAAATAACGTGCCAGAGCGAGTTTATTTTGATAGAACTCACCGTCTTTATTTTTCGCTGCATTGGTAATGCGCGCGAACATATAAGAGAAGCTCAACAGACCTACAGCGTGCAGATAGTCAACTGCGGTTGCATTCGGGAAGTCATGGCTTTCTCGTGCTGCTTCCAGAATGTACTGAGTCACCGATTCAACTTCAGTTGCTGCATCCAGTGTGGCATCTTTAATAAAGTTTAGATCCGCATCCAGACTATTGGCAAAGTCACGGATTTCAGAGATATATTCAGAGATATATTCGCCGCCACATTTAATGGTTTTGCGGCCGATCAAGTCTTGTGACTGTACACCGTTGGTGCCTTCATAGATCTGGGAAATACGTAGGTCACGGATACATTGCTCCAAGCCCCATTCACGGATATAGCCATGACCACCGAAGACCATTTGTGCATCTAGGGTCGCCTGGAATGCGGTATCCGTTAAATACGCTTTCGCGATTGGTGTTAATAGCGCAACGCGGTCATTGGCTTTTTTCACCGCTTCAGGATCAGTAGAGAATTTGGTGATATCCAGTTGCTGACCTACATAAACTGCAAAGGCACGCGAAGCTTCGTTATTGGCACGTACATTCAGCAGCATACGGCGTACATCACCATGCACCAGAATGCTATCCGCAGGTTTGCTTGGTGACTGAACGCCAGCCGCACTACGACCCTGTAAACGGTCTGTGGCATATTGCGCAGCGTTTTGATAAGCGAATTCAGAAGCACCTAGGCCTTGAATACCCATCGACAGACGTTCGTAGTTCATCATCACGAACATCGCAGCGAGACCTTCGTTTTCTTTACCAACGAGGTAACCTTTGGCACCGTCAAAGTTCATGACACAAGTCGCAGATGCCTTGATCCCCATCTTGTGTTCGATTGAACCTGGGCCGACCGGATTACGCTCGCCGATAGAACCATCTTCATTGACCAAGAATTTCGGTACGATGAACAGAGAAATACCACGAGAGCCAGCAGGGGCATCTGGGGTTTTCGCTAGAACGAGGTGAATAATATTTTCCGCCAGGTCATGATCACCACCCGTGATGAAAATCTTGGTGCCGCTGATGCTATAAGTGCCGTCTTCGTTACGTTCAGCTTTGGTTTTGATAATACCCAAATCAGTACCGGCATGTGGTTCGGTTAAGCACATGGTGCCTGACCACTCACCCGAATAAATTTTAGGTAAATAGGTTTCTTTTTGTGCTTGTGAAGCATAGCTGTTCAGCGCCATGCCCGCACCAACAGAAAGCAATGGATACAGCATGAAAGACGGGTTGGTGGCAAACAGCATTTCATCAGAAAGTACCGTTAGCATTTTCGGCATTTCCTGGCCGCCCCATTCCATATCTGCGCCCAGACCAATCCAGCCACCTTCTGCATATTGTTTGAACGCTTCTTTAAAGCCAGCAGGTGTGGTCACATTACCATTTTCAATTTTTGCGCCTTCTTCATCGCCGGTACGGTTCAGAGGAAGCATGACGTTTTGAGAAAATTTTGCCATTTCTTCAAGAATCGCTTCTGCTGTCGCAGCATCCAGATGCGCTAGATTTTCATTGGCCTGCCAGAATTGTTCTGCATTGAAGACATCGTTCAGGATGAATTTCATATCGGCAAGTGGCGCGTTATAAATTGGCATGGTGTGTCACCTGTTTATTGTTTGATTAAATGAGTTTTAATCAGTCTAAAACACTCAAAATCTGAATGTTAGACGACTAAAGGTTAATTCTGTAACTCTTTATAAAGAAAAAGGACTGCCTGTTGATTGACCGTCCTTTTTCTGAAATGTAGCTAGTCTGAGACTAACTTAGAATGCAAAGTGTTCCGCATCCAGGTTCATCAATGGCTCTACACCTGTCGCAATCACTTCAACGTGTGAACGAACGCGTGGCAGGATTTTCTTGAAGTAGAAGCGTGCTGTCGTCACTTTGGCATTGTAGAAATCAACCTCAGTGGTGCCCGCAGCCAGTTGCTCCTGAGCAACCAATGCCATACGTGCCCATAGGTAAGCTAGAGTGACATAACCAGAGAAGTAGAGGTAATCGACTGCAGCCGCACCCACTTCTTCAGGGTTTTGCATCGCGCGCATACCAATCTGCATGGTCAGATCGCCCCATTCTTTGTTCAAGGCAGCCAATGGTTCAACGAATTCTTTCATTGCAGCATTGTCTTTGTGCGCTTCAGCAAATTTATGGATGATCTTGGTGAAGTCTTTCAACATTGCACCTTGCGTACCCAATACTTTACGGCCTAACAAGTCTAGTGCCTGAATTTCAGTGGTACCTTCGTACAGGCAAGCAATACGTGTATCACGTACGATCTGCTCCATACCGTGCTCAGAAATAAAGCCATGACCACCGAATACCTGAACACCGTGTTTCGCAGCTTCAGAACCGGTTTCAGTCAGGAATGCTTTTGCGATTGGTGTTAGCAATGACAGGATGTTGTCTGCAAATTTACGGTCTGCTTCTTCTGCAGCATGTTCAACCACGTCAGCATATTGTGCTAATAGGTAAACCAGTGCACGACCACCTTCTGCATATGCTTTTTGAGTTAAAAGCATGTTACGTACCGCAGGATGCACAATGATTGGATCTGCTTCTTTTTCAGGTGCTTTAGGACCAGAAAGAGAGCGCATTGCCAGACGATCTTTTGCGTATGCAAGCGCGCCTTGGAATGAACCTTCAGATGCTGCAAGACCTTGAACTGCTGTACCGATACGTGCTGTGTTCATGAACGTGAACATGCAGTTCAAGCCGCGGTTTTCAGGTCCAATCAGGAAGCCTTTAGCATTGTCAAAGTTGATGACACAAGTCGCGTTACCATGGATACCCATCTTGTGTTCGATCGAACCACAACGTACGCCGTTACGCTCGCCAATAGAACCGTCAGCATTCAGGTTGAATTTTGGCACGATGAATAATGAGATACCTTTGGTACCTTTCGGTGCACCTGGCAGACGAGCAAGTACGATATGGATAATGTTCTCTGCCATGTCGTGTTCACCAGCAGAGATAAAGATCTTCTCGCCAGAGATTGCGTAGCTACCGTCCGCTTGTGGTTCAGCTTTAGTACGGATAATACCCAAGTCAGAACCCGCATGAGATTCAGTTAAGCACATGGTACCCGTCCATTCACCTGAAACCAGTTTAGGCAGGTAAGCGTCTTTTTGTTCAGCTGAACCATGATGTTCTAAAGTACGAACCGCACCGTGAGACAGGCCAGGGTACATGCCCCATGCCCAGTTCGCAGTACCCACCATTTCAGAAATCGCGATACCTAAAGAGTTCGGTAAGCCTTGACCGCCGTATTGTTCTTCAGCAGAAAGAGAAGGGAAGCCAAGCTCGATGTATTTTTGGTACGCTTCTTTAAAGCCAGTCGGAGTCGTAACAACGCCGTCATTCCAGGTACAGCCTTCACGGTCACCGGTCTGGTTGATCGGAGACAATTCGTTTTCACAGAAGTCGGCCGCAGCTTCTAAGTACTGATCTACCAGCTCACGGCTTACGTTTTCTTGGAATGCAGGGAGATTTGCATAGTGTTGTTCAGCATTTAATAATTCATGCAACACAAATTGCATATCACGTAAAGGCGCTTTGTATTGTGGCATATCGGTTTCCTCAATACTGGTTGAACCAGCGTTATAATCTTAGATGAACTAAAACCTGTCTTCACTGACACGGTTTGGAATGATCTAATCGTGCAACAACTTCCCCTGCGGTACAAGCTTTTCGGGGTGTTTTCTTGGTGACTGTAAAGTCAAAGATTAATCTGCATGACGCATTAAAGGTCTTGAGTATAAAGACTTTAGCCATATTCTGCAGGAAACGAATAGTCAACTGTATGCATGAAAGAGCACGCAATAAAAAAGCACCCGAAGGTGCTAGTCGTGAAGCCTTGATTCCTATGCATTAATAGGTAGAGGCTGTGGGCTGGAAACGGACATGACATTTGCCATTGATAGTTTGTTCGCTCATCTTGATCTGTGCAGCAGTCCCGTCTTTTTTGCCTTGACAGGCTTGCAGCATGGCTCGTTGATGTGCCTGATGTTGAGCGAGGCGCTGATCAAACTGTTTAGTCAATTCTGCACGTTTGGCATCCGTCAAGACTTCACCGTGCATCATGCCTCTACGCATATCAGCACGCATTGGACGATGCTCAGCTTTCATGTCGCGATGGCTTTTCATCTCTTTACGATCTGCTTTAAAGACCATCTTGCAGGTGCCGTCTATGGTCTTGTCACCAGTCTTGATTTGAACAGCCGAGCCCACAGCTTTATTGTCGCAGGCCTGTTGAAGCTGTTTGGCAAACTGCATGCGTTCTGCACGCTTTGCCTTAAACTGTTCACGCTGTTCGGGAGTTAGATGCTGTTTTTTGCCTTCATGATGTTTCATCATATGGGGGTGATCATTGTTTGGGACATTACTGGTGGATTGACAGGCAGTCAACGCACCCATTGATAAAACACTTGCACTGATTAAAGCTATTTTTGTCATGGTTTGCATTGTATTTATCCCCGTCAAGAAGCTGATTCTATGTCAGATAAAGATTAAACAAT
This sequence comes from Acinetobacter lwoffii, assembly GCF_052078135.1. Lineage (GTDB taxonomy): Bacteria > Pseudomonadota > Gammaproteobacteria > Pseudomonadales > Moraxellaceae > Acinetobacter > Acinetobacter lwoffii_Z. The sequence goes on along the minus strand of NZ_JBQGUZ010000001.1, from coordinate 51,300 downwards.
AAAGATGAAGAAACAATGAAGAGTTTTTTGCTGCGGTGTTCGCTACAATAATGAATATAGAAGAAAAATTGAGATTTCTATTTTGAACATTCGCCGCATTCCCATTGCATTACGTCTATTTTTGACCGTGCTGTTGACCACGCTGGTCATTACCACGGTAAGTCTGGGTGTATTGCATCTGAATATGCAGCGTAATTTCGCCCGTTATGTCGCTGATGTCGAAATGCAGAAGCTGGATTATGTGATTGAAAATCTGGCAGATGTCTATGCAGTCTATCAGGACTGGGGCAACGCGATTCAGGCACAGATTCTCCAGATGGAAGGTGAAGCCGCACCAGATGATTATGACCGATTATCACGCTGGTGGTTACGCCGCCAGTATGATATTGCCTTGCAGCAGCGTTATTTTCAGGAACAGACCTTGGCTCAAGTGGCACCGAGTATGGTGGATCCAGAGCTGCCACAACGTCAGGTCAATGAAGAAGAATTACGTTTACTAGCATCTAATTTGCCTTCCCAGTTTCAGCCTTTTGAAGGCTTGAAATTCCCGCTCAGTTCTAATCAAAATCTGTTTAGAACTGATCGCAAAAATGGTGAGCAGCCAGCCCAGCAACCGACTGGTAAAAAACAGTTTATTCAGATGCCGGACCGTCTTGGCCTCAGTTCACGTCTTTCTCTGTATGATGCCAAGCGTCGTTTCGTAGTGGGTGAGGCTTCAGATGAACAGATTTCTTATCGCCCGATTATGGTGAATAATCAGATTGTCGGCTATTTGGGCTTAAAACCGGTTCTGGATCAGGATGATGCCTTAAGTATCAATTTCTTTAGTAACCAGAAGCGTTATTTATTTCTGGTTTATGCACTCAGTATTTTGGCGAGTCTGATTGCGTCCCTGTTATTGGCGACTTATTTCAAAAAGCCGATTCAACGGCTGCTCAATGGCACACGTGCCTTGACCCAAGGAAATTATCAATATCAGGTTAAAGTGAACCGGAATGATGAATTAGGTGATTTATCCAATGAATTAAATGCATTGGCGGTGATTCTGGATCAGCATGAAACCTCACGCCGTCAGTGGGTGGCAGATACTTCGCATGAGTTAAAAACCCCATTGGCAGTGTTGCAAGCACAGATTGAAGCGATGCAGGATGGGATTCGTAAACCAACACCTGAACATTTTTCTTCCATGCTGGCTCAGGTGAACAGCCTGAAAAAACTGACCCAAGATCTGGCCGCGCTGGCACAGGTCGATGCCCAGCAATTACAATTCTATTTTTCGACGGTGAATCCGTGGGAGGTGGTGCAGCAGGAACTCATCAACTTCCAGCCGAATTTTGAGCAGGCTGAATTGACGGTCAATGCAGACGGTGAGGGGACTGAGTTAAATCTGGATCTGGATCGTTTTAAACAGATTGTGGCGAACTTGCTGAGTAACAGTATTCGCTATACTGAAGCAGGCGGGCAAGTGCATATTCATACGACACAAGATGATAAAGAATGGACCTTATATATCGATGATAGTCCGTTTGGTCTGACTGATGAACAACTGGCGCGTATTGGTGAGCGTTTCTACCGTGTCGATGATTCTCGTACCCGGGCGACTGGCGGAACCGGACTGGGTTTGGCATTATCATGTAAAATTACGCAGGCGCTGGGCGGCAGCTTAAGCTTTGCACATTCACCACTGGGTGGTTTACGATGCAAGCTGAGCTTTCCTAAACAAATGAAACCATGAAGGGAATAGATTGATGAAACATGTCATGCTGGTTGAAGATGAAATCGAACTTGCACAGTTGGTGCGAGACTATCTGGAAGCTGCTGGTTTTGAGGTCAGTATGTTTCATGATGGGCAGGAAGCATATAACAGTTTTACCCAGCGTAAACCGAGTCTGATGATTCTGGACTTGATGGTGCCGCGTATGGACGGCCTGACCATTTGCCGTAAGGTACGTGAACAGTCAGATTTGCCAATTATCATGGTAACCGCACGTACTGAAGAAATCGACCGTGTACTGGGTCTGAATATGGGTGCAGATGATTATCTCTGTAAACCGTTTAGTCCGAAGGAGCTGGTCGCGCGCGTACAGGCTGTGTTACGTCGTCTGGATCGTAAATCAGAACCGGAAAGCAATGATTTATTCCGCATGGACAAATCACAACAGCGCATCTGGTATCAACAAAAAGCCTTGAATTTAACGCCGACCGAATTCCGTTTACTGGAGTTATTCCTGGAACATGTCGGACAGGTATATTCACGTGCGCAATTGCTGGATCATATTAATCCGGACAGTTTTGATGTGGCTGACCGTGTTATTGACAGTCATATCAAGAATTTGCGCCGTAAGATTTCAGATGCAGCTGAAACCGGTAACCGTCATGAGTGGATTCAGGCGGTGTATGGGGTCGGTTACCGTTTTGAATATCCTGAAGATTGATTAAAAAATAAATGTGGATGTTATTATTAACCATCCACATTTATTTAAACTTGTACTTTCAGAAAATATAAATCGTTAATCTGGTCCCATAAAAACTCATAGTCTTGCATGAGTGTAATATCGTTTCCGTAAGGCTTAGGAGTTCTATAACTTAATATCGTTCCTTCTTTGTACGTACTTTTATGCCTGAAATCAAAATCACGGGTATCATCCGAATATTTTATTTGGTTGCAATAGTGGGCATGATCAGTTGCGAGAATGAAATAACAAATGTCGATTCCATTTCTCTTGTAAAGTTCTAAATTTGAAAGATCTTTAAAGACATCGTAACGGTTGTTAGGTTCCCGATGGTTACTTTTCTTAAAGAATTTTAGTTCTATAGCAGCACAAGTTTGATGATCACCATCTTGATAACGAATTAAAATATCAATTCTTGCTCGCTCAGATTGACTCTTAATACTCGTTGTTTTTAAAGGTAAAAATGTTTCAAACTCTAAATGGAATTTGTCGCTTAACCTAAACTCATACAACTGCCCAAGTGTTTTTAAAATATGTCCTAATTCTAATTGGAAAGCACTTTCGTTATGTGTAATTAATCCTCCAAATGCGAGTTTGTGAGTAAGCAGCTTATATGCTGTTTCAATAATTTCATGTGTCAATTTAGTTTGATCAATTTTTTGCATGTTTTTTGAGTCTATTTATTAAGACGAACAACTCACCATGACTTCAGGCACATCACTTGGTAATGGTGCTAAATCTTCAGGCTGTTCCAAATCTGGCTGTTTTAGATAAGGCTGACTGAGTAATTTAAACAGACGACCTACTTCAGAAAAATCATCCCGCTCTGCCAGTTCAATGGCTTTCTGTGCCATATGATTACGTATAATATAATGTGGATTGATCAAGTGCATGGCGGCATCTAACTCTTCAATATCCTGTTGTTCTCGAATGCTTTCATATTGCGTCAAAAATGCTTCAAACTGACGACGATCCAGACAATCATCTTTAATGGCTTCATAGTCTTTATTTTGCAGACGGATAAAACTCTGGGTGTAGTCCAGTTGCTCGCTTTGCAAAATGCGTAGAAATACCATCGCACAATCAAAACTGTCTTTATGGAAACTTGGCAAGCCCATTTTCTGGTTTAAACCATGTTTATAATGTTCCAAGAATGTTGGCTCATAATGCTCCAGACATGCAGCTAAATCCTGTTTCCATTGTTCTTTGTCATAATCTGTAGGGCAGAGCGGGACCAGATTGTTTAACCATTGCCACAAATTCCAATGCCCAATACTTGGCTGCTGCTGATAGGTATAACGCCCTTGATAATCCGAGTGGTTATTGATCCAGTTCGGACGGAAGCGCTCCATAAAGCCATAAGGACCAAAGTCCAAAGTTGAACCGGTAATATTCAGGTTGTCGGTATTCATCACGCCATGTGCAAAACCGACCAGTTGCCATTTGGCAATCATGACGGCAGTGCGCTGAATAACTTTTGTGGCAAAGCTCAGAATCGGCTGTTCGGCTTGCAGGCATTCCGGATAATGCCATTCGATACATTTCTGAGTAAATTCAGCTAGCAGATCTGGCTGATATTGATTGATCCATTCAAAATGCCCGAAACGGATATGACAGTCCGAAGTACGCAACATCATCGCGCCCGGCTCAAGCTTCTCGCGTTGAATACCTTGCATTGATGAAGTAAAACCGACTGCATTACTGGATGCCACACCCAAAGCATTTAAGGCATGACCCGCCAGATACTCACGAATGACTGACCGCAGCACGGCACGACCATCGCCCATACGGGAATAAGGCGTAGACCCAGCACCTTTTAAATGTAGATCAATGGTCTGATTATTTTTATCCAGAATTTGCGCAATCAGCAGCCCGCGACCATCTCCCAACTGTCCTGCCCATTGCCCAAACTGATGACCTGCATAGACCATAGCCAAAGGTTCAAACTCAACGAAGACTTTCTGACCGCTACAAATCTCGACCCATTGCGCCTTGTCTTCATCCGACCATTGTAGTTGTTCTGCCAAAGCGGCATTGAAGTGCCCGGCTTTTGCACCTTTTAACGGCAGCGGAACTTGATGATGATAGAGGCGAGCAGGTAGTGTTTGATAGCGAGAGTTAAAATACATAGCATCAGTACAGGATTGGAATACATGAACTATAACAAAGATAGCTGTATAAAACTGTTGTATAAGCGAGAGTTCACGTTATCTTTCGGACATAAAAAAAGCCCCAATCGGGGCTTTAGTGTTCAACAGCTTTTATTGAGAAACTGCAGATTTTTTCAGATTACGAACCAGTAGATTCAAGGTTTGACGATGATGGGAAAGACGCTGTTCAACCAGCTGGAATTCAACTTTCAGCTTGTCATCCATCTGATGGATTTTTTCAGCCATCGATGCTTTCTTGACCTGAATTTCCTGTTCTTTCAGCTTCGCCCAGTCATTTAAAGTTTGGGTAAATGCATCATATTCCTGTGCGATCTTGGTTTTTACCGCCGAGATATCTTCAGAAACATCATGGCCATATACCGCAAGATCCTGTTCAGCATATTTAAACTTCATTGCCAATTCCGCTTTTTTGATATTAAAGCTAGGAATGCGGCGCAAGTTTTTAGCTAAACCAAGTTTAGAACAAGTCCAGATCAACCATTTAGTTGGATCGTACTGCCACCATTTCACGCCGTTACGGTAATCGTATTGGAAAATATGGTGATAGTTATGATAACCCTCACCCCAAGTTGCAACCGCGAGTACGAAGTTGTCACGTGCAGTATTTTCGTCGGTATAAGGACGATTTCCCCACATGTGGCACAGTGAGTTAATGAAGAAGGTCACATGATGGCTCAGGATTAAACGCATTAATCCACCCAATAGCAACACGCCCCAGACATCGCCGACTGCCCAGCCGATTGGAAGTAAAATCGCAGCATGAACAGCAATCACTAAAGGAACGTAGTATTTGTCCTGAAACATTACCACTTTGTCTTTTAACAGATCTGGCGCATTTTTATAGTTGGCAGCACCAGATGGATAATCACGTAACATCCAGCCAATGTGTGCATACCAGAAGCCTTTATTGATCGAGTACGGGTCTTGATCAACATCATCGACATGACGGTGATGGGTACGGTGACCAGATGCCCAGAATAAAATACTGTTCTGTACAGCAAATGTACCCATAATCATCAAGATGATTTTTAATGGTAAAGTGGCTTCATAAGCACGATGTGCCCACAGGCGATGGTATCCTGCTGTAATGCCGAGGCTGCTTACGCCCAGTAAAACAAACATACTGATCCAAGCGGCAGCGCTAAAATCATGGTGATACGCATACAACGGAATCGCAATCAGGGCTACGATCGGTAAAAATACCAATGCAAACACAGCAATCCAGTTGATGGGGGCTTTGGGTAAGGGAGCATTCATCTCCAACAGCACTCCTAGAACCTCGGAAGGTATAACAAAAAGCAGAAACTACTGTTGGTTTTAACAGCAGCCTATCTTGTCCATATTAGCATGTGCCCTAAGGCATCACTAGCATTATTGTACGGTTGTATTGTACTTGTCGGTAACAGAATAAGTAGGGCAGAAGTGACCATTTTGCGAGCGTAGACAGGCTCTGATTTCCGACTAAGTGACTGAGGATTATCACTCTTTCAGAAAATTGAAACCGAATGAATCGGAGGAAAATCATTGTTCATAATTTCTACAATATTATTAGAGAATTTGCAGAATATACGTGTTGGGCAACTTAAGCTCACTTTCAAATAAAATCGGATTAAGGAAGATTCACGCTTTCCTTATTGTATTGTCGAAATGAACTGGATCAAGAAATACCTAGATCAATTAAGGCTAAGAGAGATTATTTTAAGAGAAATTGTTCAGAGTTGTTGCAGCATCAATTTTGGATAATCGGTAATCAGCCCCTGAATGCCCCAGTCTCGCAGCTGTTTAGCTCGGGTCACATCATTCACTGTCCAGACACTGATATTCAACTCGGCAGCCTGCGTGGCTTGAATCAGGTCTTTACTGGCCAGTTCATCCATCCAGCCAATATGACAGCATCCCAGTTCCAGCGCCTGATCAATAGCTTGATGTTTGACATCGGTCTCAATCAATAAACCACGTTTTAAACGTGAGTTTTGCCGTTTAAATGCATCCAGAATTTTGGCATCAAAGCTGGTAATAATGGCTGCCTGCTCATAGCCTTGTAATTGCTGTTCGACTTCAAACGCGATTTTCTCAGCTGCTGCTTCAGATGTTACGCTTTTAATTTCGACTTCAATATGCTCGAAATTTCGAATGACATTTAAGGTTTGATCGAGCAGTGGGGTTGCTTCGATTTTATTCCATTCTGACCAGGCCACTGCGTGATTATATTGGGTAAGATCTTGACGGTTACACTCGTATAGATGCTTCTGCAAACCGGTGGTACGCACAAAGTCATCATCATGCATGATGATTAAGGCATTGTCTTTGAGTTGACGGACATCAAACTCAACGGCGCGAATGCCGATCTCCTGAATATATTGAAAACCGCCCAAGGTATTTTCAGGGGCTTCGCCACGTGCACCACGATGACCAATTATGCGCATAAGATGCTCATGAGTGGGAAAGTTAAGTTCATTTTGCGAGGGCTACGTGACAGAAGGATGACACATTCTATTTTCGTCAGATGCTCTGTAAAATCAAGAGACATCTGACGTGTATTTTTAGATGCTAACTTGAAACATAATTTTACTTTTCGATGCTGTCATTGATATTTTTTTGCCATAGTATTTCGGAGCCGCCCTCAGCACGTTGCAGGATGCGTGATGCGACAAATAACCAGTCCGATAAACGGTTAAGTAGTTGCAGTGACGCTGCCTGAATGTTTTGGTCACGGTGATGTACCGACATCACGCTGCGTTCTGCACGACGACAAACAGCGCGGGCCTGATGGGCAAAGCTGCACACCAACGTTCCAGCAGGCAGAATAAAGTCTTTGAGCATCGGCAAAGCTTCATTCATGCGGTCGATATCATTTTCCAGAAACTCAATCGATACCGGTTGCACTAGATTAAAACCCGGAATACAGACTTCACCGCCTAGATCAAATAACCAGTGCTGGATCAGGCTTAAAGATTTATCCCAAGCGGCTTGATCTTCAATGTTACTTGCTGAAATTTGTGCACGTAATACGCCAATCACGGCATTTAGTTCGTCGACATCACCGAGTGCTGTGATACGCAAATCATCTTTGGCAACACGTGAGCCATCACCGAGTCCTGTGGTACCTGAATCGCCTGTGCGGGTGTAGATTTTGCTTAAACGGTGGCCCATATGTGTTCCTTGAATTTTTAATGAAGATAATAAAAAAGGATACTGTCGGTCATAACATTATCCATAAACTGCGCTGTTTTAAAGTTTTTTGCTGTTTAGAGCTTAGTATTTAAAGGTGATGCCTGCAGAAGCGAGACGGCCACCGTTCACATAGTACTGGTCGCCAGCGCTATGCACAGTTTTGTATTTCACATCACCGACATTTTCAATGTTAGTAAACAGTTTAACTGTTGGATTAATATTCCAATATGCATTTAAGTCAACACGTGCATAACCTGGAATATCACGACTAAAGTCCTTCGCTTTCGATTTTGCTACCAGTGCAGCACTTAAACCGTAATCGGCATTTTGTAGACCTGTCGATACAGTGAATGACTGACGAGGGCGACGTAATAGCTCTGAATTCTGTTTCGTATCTTCAGTTTTGACATAAGTGTAACCGGCATTAATAAAGAACTGATCTTTTGCCCATTGTGCCGTCAATTCGCCGCCAGTCATCTTGGCTTCATCAATGTTTTGGTTTTGGTAAACAGTAGTTGGAAGCCACTCTTCTCCACAATCAATAATACATTCCGAATTAATTAAATTATCGACTTCCGTATAGAAAGCGGAAGCACCTACTAAAATATTTAATGGAATTTTTTGATCTATCCCCATTTCATACGAAATGCTTTCTTCAGGCTTCAGTTGATCATTGCCGCCAAAAGCATACATATCATTTAAAGTCGGTGCCTTAAATGCTGAACCAATATTGGTATAAATGCTGGTATTAGGGAGCAGTTGATAACGGATACCACCTTGTGCAACGGTATGTGAGCCAAATTTTTCGTTATCTTCGACACGCACACCCATCTGAGTGCTTAAGCTATTTGTCTGATACTGATGCTGAATATAGTAGCCTGTTGAATTAATATCTTCATCAATAGCCTGGGTTTTTGCATCGGTATTACGCTGGGTAATGCCCAGTAAAACATTTTGTGCTGCTGTGAAATTCCATTTGCCATAGATTTCTGCTTCTTGCGTGGTGCTATGTACAAAGCTGCTTGATGTGACCTGATCTAAGTCATCTTTAAACTGAGATAGACGTGCATTAATTTCAGTGGCTTGTGTTGGGTTAATACGACCTTTTAAGTTTACAATTTTATTTTCAAAATCTTGGCTGGAAAATGCACCCCAATTACTGTATTGGACATTTCCTGAATTTTGACTGTAATCGAGTGATGTTGCATAACGCTCTTTTTCAATACCGAATTTTGCACTATAGCCTTTTTGATCATAACTGTAGTCACGGTTGTCATTGATATTGAATACAGGTGTGCCGTCAGTTTCTAAAACTTGACCGCGAATCTGCGCATACACCCCATTTTCTGCCAAGTCAGCCCCAATAATTGATTTGTAGGTTTGATTCTCACCAATTTCACCTGTTACAAAGGCACTCGTTTTTTCAGGCGTTTTTGTTACAAACTGCACTACACCACCAATTGCGTCTGTACCATAAAGCACAGACGCAGGGCCTTTTAATACTTCAATCTGTTTAAGATCAGTGGTGTCTAAAAAAGGAATAGACGCTGCACCTGTGGTGGCTGTATTTAAACGAACACCATCACGTAGTACTAAAACTTGATTGGAATTGGTACCGCGTAAAAAAATAGAAGTTTGCTGGCCATAACCACCCGATTGCACGACATTAATACTTGGGTCTGTTTTGAGTAAATCTGGTAGTGCTTTAAGAGGTGATTGCTCAAGAATTACAGGTTCAATAATCGAAATACGCGCTGGTACATTTTCAATGTTTTCTGCAGAGCGAGTTGCCGTGACCACAATGGTATCTAAAGATGCTTTCGCAACTTTTTGCTCGTTAGCAAAAACAGATGAGGTGGTACCCAACGCAAGTGCGATCGCACCTACCAAGGCAGTAGGTTGACAATGAAGTGACATGTTAAAGCTCCCTACATTCACTTCCCCGTGAATGATTGAGTTATAGAACACAACAAGCAGGTTTCCGGACTTAAATGTGCAAAGCAGCGACTTTGCTGTATATCCACCTTCCCACATCAAGATGCAGTGGTGTAAACCGAAGAGTTTAAATTGATAGACGTTTCATTTTTTACCGTTGCGGGGGCAGTGCTGGATTTACACCAGCTTCCCTAAAGCCTGAAGGCTTGGACTTGCTGCAAAGTGAGCGCAGTATAAAGTTTGTATGCCTTATAAACAATCTGCATCGAGAATAATCCGGATGAACTTTTACGCAAGTCAGAAAAATTGCATTACAATGATTTGCCCCAATCTTACAGATTGTTCAATACATTGGTAGATCTAGAGCCAACATAATATGCGAACCCGTGCCAAAATTTGTGGAATCACCCGAGTTGAAGATGTACATGCCGTAGCCAATGCTGGCTGTGACGCGATAGGATTTGTATTTTATCCACCGAGTCCGCGGCATGTCACTTTAGAGCAGGCTGAAATCCTGATTCAGTCGGTTCCAGCTTATGTACAGGCGGTGGGTTTATTTGTGAATAGTCACGCAGATGAAATCCAGGCGATTTTAAATAAAATACCGCTGGATATTTTACAATTTCATGGCGATGAAACACCTGAACAGTGTCAGGCTATCGCCCAGCAGGTCGGACGCCGTTGGTATAAAGCCATTCAGGTAAAACCTGATCTGGATGCAGTCGCAGAAATTCAAGGTTATCAAGATGCAGGCGCAAGCGCAGTGCTATTAGATGCATGGCATCCTGATCTGAAAGGTGGCACAGGGCACAGCTTCGATTGGGACACATTTCCCAAACTCAATATTCCCTTGATCTTGGCAGGCGGTTTAAATCCTGACAATATTGAACAGGCAATTCTCACCACACAGGCGTATGCCGTCGATGTGAGTGGCGGTGTCGAGTCCGCAAAAGGTATTAAAGACCAACAACTCATAGAACGCTTTATGCAAGGAGTCCATCGTGGATCAGCAAAGTACTAGCCAGAACAGTCAGGCAGTTGACTATACCCAATTCCCGGATGAACGCGGGCATTTCGGTATTCATGGCGGACGTTTTGTGTCAGAAACACTCATGGCGGCTTTAGAAGACTTGGAAAAGCTCTATTTCCGTATGAAAGATGATGCGCAGTTTTTGGCAGAATTTGACCGTGACATGGCGTTTTACGTCGGTCGTCCGAGTCCTTTATATCATGCTGAACGATGGTCGAAAGAGTTGGGTGGCGCACAGATTTACCTGAAACGTGAAGACCTGAACCATACCGGTTCGCACAAAGTAAATAACACAATCGGTCAGGCCTTACTGGCGAAGCTTTCCGGCAAGAAACGTATTATTGCCGAAACAGGTGCAGGCCAGCATGGTGTAGCAACGGCAACAATTGCAGCACGTTTAGGTCTTGAATGTGTAGTATTCATGGGCGCAGACGATGTAAAACGTCAGGCGATGAACGTCTACCGTATGCGTTTATTAGGCGCGACGGTTGTGCCGGTAGAAAGTGGCTCCAAAACATTGAAAGATGCCATGAACGAAGCCATGCGTGACTGGGTGACCAATGTTGATTCAACCTATTATGTGATTGGTACCGTGGCAGGTCCACACCCATATCCGCAGCTGGTTCGTGATTTCCAGTCGATCATCGGTCGTGAAGCACGCCGTCAAATTTTGGAACAGGCTGGCCGTTTACCAGATGCCCTAGTGGCATGTGTCGGTGGTGGATCTAATGCAATGGGCTTGTTCTATCCATTCCTGAATGACCAAGACGTGAAAATGTATGGTGTTGAAGCAGCAGGTCATGGGATTGAATCAGGCAAGCACTCTGCGCCATTGAATGCCGGTCATGTCGGTGTCCTGCATGGTAACCGAACTTACCTGATGTCGGATGCGCAAGGCCAGATCATCGAAACCCATTCAATTTCTGCAGGTCTGGATTATCCGGGTGTGGGTCCGGAACATAGCTTCCTGAAAGATATGGCCCGTGTTAAATACGTACCGATCAATGATCAGGAAGCTTTACAAGGTTTCCGCGACTTGACCAAGATTGAAGGCATTATTCCGGCGTTAGAAAGCGCACATGCTATGGCTTATGTCACTAAACTTGCACCGACCATGGATAAAGATCAAATTATTATTGCGACGGTTTCAGGTCGTGGTGATAAGGACTTGATGACCGTTGCCCGTATTGATGGCGTGGAAATGGTAGAGATGTAAGCTCCTTAAAGTCCTCTCCTTATAGGAGAGGGTTGGATGAGGTTAAATCTCACAAAAGGATAAGTTAAAAAATCGTGCTAATAAAAATTAGCACGATTTTTTATTGAGTAGATTTTGAAAAAACATGCCTGTATGGAATTAAGAAAATTCACCTTGCGCGCGCTCTTTGGCCCATTCGCGTAAAACAAATTTCTGCAATTTACCGGTCGAGGTTTTTGGAATTTCGGTAATCACCACATCCTTAGGCACTTTAAAGCGGGCCAGATGTTCACGGCAAAATTCCATAATTTCTTCTTCAGTGGCCTTGGTGCCTTCTTTGAGCTCAATAAAGGCACAAGGAACTTCCTGCCAGCGTGGATCAGGCTTGGCGACTACCGCTGCAGTCAGCACCGCCGGATGCTGATACAGTACTTCTTCCACTTCAAGCGATGAAATATTTTCTCCGCCAGAAATAATCACATCTTTGGAACGGTCGGTAATTTTGGCATAGCCATCCGGTTGGCATACCGCCAAATCTCCCGTATGGAACCAGCCACCGGCAAAGGCTTCTGCTGTCGCCTCAGGATTTTTCAGATAACCTTTCATCACGATATTGCCACGGAACATGATTTCACCCATGGTCTGACCATCATGTGGCACTTCCTGCATGGTATCCGGATCAAGCACTTTCATGCCATCTTGCAATGGATACGGGACGCCTTGACGGGAGTGCAACTGTGCCTGTTCCTGAATAGACAGATCGCTCCAGCCTGCCTGTGAAGCGCAGAGTGCAGAAGGGCCATAGGTTTCAGTCAAGCCGTAAACATGCGTTACGTTAATACCGATATTGCGCATGCCTTCAATAATTGCTGCTGGAGGTGCGGCACCCGCCACCATCACTTCGACACGATGATCAATTTTGGTCTTTTTCTCTTCAGGTGTGTTAATCAGCATCGACAGGACAATCGGTGCCCCACAGAAGTAATCGACTTTATGTTCGGCAATCAGTTTAAAGATCAGTTCAGCATCGACTTTACGCAAGCAAACGTTGGTTCCGCCGTTGGCTGCCATGGTCCAGGCAAAGCACCAACCATTACAGTGGAATAGCGGCAGTGTCCATAAATAGGTGGCACGTGGTGTCATGCCACAGGCAATAATATTACTGGCTGCGTTAATGTAGGCACCACGATGATGATAGACCACGCCTTTCGGGTTGCCGGTGGTCCCAGAAGTGTAACTTAAGCTGATGGCATCCCATTCATCTTGAGGTAAATGCCATTCAAAGTTTGCATCGCCTTGCGCAATCCAGTCTTCATATTCGATTTGGCCAATACGCTGGTCTTCACCTTCAAACTCTGCATCAGCCACATCAATGACATAAATGTCTTGTGAAACTAGAGCGAGTGCTTCAGTCGCAAGTGCAGTAAATTCAGGATCAACCAATAATACTTTGCTCTCAGCATGTTCCAGCATGAAAGCAAGGGTCTTGGCATCCAGACGGGTATTTAAGGTATTCAGGACGGCACCTGCCATTGGTACAGCAAAATGCGCTTCGATCATGGCAGGGACGTTAGGCAGCAGGACAGACACGGTATCATTTTTACCGATGCCTAATTTTTGGAGTTGGTTGGCAAACTGACGACAACGGTTGTATTTCTCACGCCAGGTAATACGACGCTTACCGTGAATAATCGCGTTCTGGTTTGGATAGATATAAGCTGCACGATCAAGATAGCGTAAAGGTGATAAGGCTACAAAATTCGCGGGGGTACGCGGTAATTCATCATATGCGCTAACCATTGTAAAACTCCGTTCTATATTTATTTTCATATCCTGTTGAAAAGATATGTATTTCTCAGAAATCTTGCATTTATGCTTTAGTCGAGTACGATTTTACAAATTTTAAGTATTTGAATATTAATAAAAATATTTAACCCTACTTAAATGTTTTGAACGCATGGGTTCCCAAGTTTGATTTTTTAGGTATTTTACTCTAGTTCAGCCATTAAAATAATATGAGCCCAGGAAGAATAATGAAAATACAACAGGCGAATGACGTCTGGCGAAACTGGTCGGGGAGCCAGTTCAGTGCCGCTCGGATTGTTCAGCCCAGCCAGATCAGTGAATTACAAAGTTTAGTGAAGACCCATGCACACATTCGTGCAGTGGGTGCAGGACATTCATTTAGCCCATTGGCCAAAACAGATGAGGTGTTGCTTAATCTCGATTTGTTAAAAGGTATCGTTGCCTTTGATCAAGAGAAAACCCAATGCACCGTGCGGGCCGGGACGCGTTTATATGATTTGGGGAAAGATCTGGTACCGATCAATCAGGCCTTAATCAATCAGGGCGATATAGACCAGCAAAGTCTGGCCGGAGCGATTTCTACCGGAACGCATGGCACGGGCATCGATTTACCTTGCATCTCTGCTTTCGTGGAAGGCTTTGAATTACTGACCGCGGATGGAGAGCTGTTGCAATGTCATCGTGAGCAGAATGCTGAGATATTTCAGGCTGGACGGGTGGCATTGGGCAGCTTAGGCATATTGACCCAAATAACCCTGCAAAATCGACCACGATATAAACTAAAAGAACAGATCCAGCTCTGTTCATTAAAAGACATATTTACCCATATTGGTCAATGGAAACATCAGCACCGACATATTGAGTTTTGGGCTTTTCTGCATGCCGATCAGGTGATACTGAAAACCCTGGATGACACGGAGGATGACATTCAGCCGAGACAGGAAAGCTGGCCTTCGGAAGATACTTTATTAACCGTATGTTCGGAATTGACGCGACTTTTCCCAAAGACAAATCCCTATCTGCAAAAACTGCTGAGTGTGTTTGTTAAATCGACTTGCTATGTAGATTGGTCATCCCGGATTTTTCCGACCCCGCGCAATACCAGATTTAATGAAATGGAATATCAGATTCCGGTTGAGCAAGGTTTGCAATGTCTGCAAGAGGTTTTAGCGACTTTAAGGAAGCATAAGGTGCCGATGTTTTTCCCGATCGAGTTCCGTTATGTCAAAGGCGATGAGATCTGGCTGAGTCCTTTTTATCAGCGCGATTCAGTTTCCATTTCCATTCATCAGTTCTATAAACAGGATTATCATGCGATTTTTGATCTGGTCGAGCCGATTTTACAGAAATATCAGGGACGACCGCATTGGGGCAAGTTACATAGTATGAGCGCAGCATCACTGCGCGAACTCTACCCGAAATGGGATAATTTCATGGTGCTACGTCAGCAATTGGATCCACAGCAAAAATGGCTGAATCCATATTTAAAAGAATTGTTTTTATCTGGGAAATGAGGAGAGGGCGATGCAATCAAATTATTTTCAGCAACTGACGCAGGAATTAAAACGGCAGGGCACTGGCACACCGCAACTGATTTTAGATTTAAAAACCTATCAAGGTAATTTGGACTATGTACAGTCAAAATTGCCTGCGAAGTTAAAACCACGCCTAGTGGTGAAGTCCTTGGCCAGCATTCAGCTACTCAAACTGGCCAGTGAAAAGCTGAATACCCAGCGCTTTATGGTGTTTCATCTGCCGCATCTTGCGGAAATTATTGGGACGTTTCCGCAAGCTGATATCTTGCTGGGGAAACCAATGCCGATTCAGGCGGTAAAATCTTTTTATCAAACTTTATCTGATCCAAATAAAGCCAGTGATCAAGCAAGTATCCAATGGCTGATTGAGGAGGTGGAGCGCTTAAAACAATATCTGCAACTCGCGCAAAGCTTGAATATCTGCCTGAATGTCAATATTGAAATTGATGTGGGGCTGCATCGTGGCGGCGTACAAACGCAGCAGCAATTTATAGCCTTAATGAAGCTGATTCAGCATAACGCGGCTTATCTCAAACTTTCGGGTCTAATGGGCTATGATGCACATGTCGCCAAATTGCCAAAAATTCTGAAAAGTCCTGAAAAAAGTTATCAGCAATCGCAGCAGATGTATCAACAATATAAAACTATTTTGCAGCAGCAATTCCCCGATTTATGGCAAGAAGGTCTGTGTTTTAATGGCGGTGGTAGTCCGACATTTATGCAGCATTGCCAGCAAAGTGTCTGTAATGATCTGGCCTTTGGCTCGATGCTGCTCAAGCCCAGTGATTTTGATCTGAAAAATTTATCCGCTTTAAGCTGTGCTTTATGGATTGCCACACCGATACTCAAAGTTTTGCCTTGTAGCCAGATTCCCGGTTTGGAACTGTTGAATCATCTTCCACATCAATATAAAGCCGTATTTATTTACGGAGGCTATTGGCGAGCGGATTATATCTACCCTGAAAAAAGCCGGCCGCATGTATTGTATGGCCGCAGCAGCAATCAGGAAATGCTTCAGATGCCCATGCAGTGCGATATTCATGTCGATGATTATGTGTTTTTAAGACCGACACAAAGTGAAGCTATCATCCCGCAATTCGCACAGCTGTATGTCTATGCAGAAGGGAAGTTTCTCCAGTGGCAGACGTTCCGGGAATAACTACATTCTGAACTGAAAAATGAGCCTAAGCCTTTAACGATCTGGCACAGATTTGATGGTAAATCTTATTTTTATTGGGAAAAGGTTTAATCATGCGGCCAAGCCGTGTAAAATTCGAATCGATTTTATTTATCCACCGTTTTTATCTTTTGAGGCTGTGCCTCGATCATAATCTCGCGGTGATATGCTCCATGGTACGGGGCATCACTCCTTAAGGATTTCTTATGCCAATTATCACTTTGCCAAATGGCGATCAAAAACAGTTTGATCAAGCCGTATCTGTGATGGACGTTGCACTGAGCATTGGTCCTGGTCTTGCAAAAAATACTGTTGCTGGTCGTGTCAACGATCGTTTGGTTGATGCGTCTGATCTCATCACTGAAGATGCAACACTACAAATCATCACGCCTAAAGACGAAGCCGGTGTCGAGATCATTCGCCATTCTTGTGCGCACTTGGTCGGTCATGCGGTTAAGCAACTGTTCCCAGAAGCAAAGATGGTCATTGGTCCGGTCATTGAAGAAGGTTTTTACTATGACATCTGGATGCCACGTCCATTTACTTTAGATGACATGGCTGCGATTGAAGAGCGTATGAAAAAGCTCATCGATCAAGACTATGATGTCGTGAAAAAAATGACACCACGTGATGAAGTAATTGCAGAATTCACAGCACGTGGCGAAGAATACAAATTGCGCCTGATCGCAGACATGCCTGAAGAAACTCAAATGGGCCTGTACTACCATCAGGACTATCTGGATATGTGCCGTGGTCCGCACGTACCAAATACCAAATTCTTAAAATCATTCAAGCTGACTAAAATTTCTGGTGCTTACTGGCGCGGTGATGCGAAGAACGAACAGCTACAACGTATTTATGGTACAGCTTGGGCTGATAAGAAACAGCTTGCAGCGTATGTAAAACGTATTGAAGAAGCGGAAAAACGCGATCACCGTAAAATTGGTAAAGCCTTAGACTTGTTCCATATGCAGGAAGAAGCACCAGGTATGGTGTTTTGGCATCCGAACGGCTGGACCATTTATCAAGTGCTTGAACAATACATGCGTAAAGTTCAGCAAGAAAATGGTTACCTTGAAATCCGTACACCACAAGTGGTGGATTTCACGCTTTGGGAAAAATCAGGCCACGCAGCGAACTATGCTGAAAACATGTTCACGACTCATTCAGAGAACCGTAACTATGCCGTGAAACCGATGAACTGTCCTTGTCACGTGCAAGTGTTCAACCAAGGCTTAAAATCGTATCGTGATCTTCCAATTCGTTTAGCGGAGTTTGGTTCATGTCACCGTAACGAGCCATCAGGTTCTTTACACGGCATCATGCGTGTACGTGGTTTTACCCAAGATGATGCGCATATTTTCTGTACTAAAGAACAAATCGGTACTGAAGTTGCAGACTTTATCAAATTGACACTAGACGTATACAAAGATTTTGGCTTCGAAGAAGTACAAATGAAGTTATCGACTCGTCCTGAAAAACGTGTGGGTGATGATGCACTTTGGGATATGGCAGAAAAATCTTTGGCAGATGCTTTAGATGCTGCTGGCCTAGATTGGGATTTACAACCGGGTGAAGGTGCATTCTACGGTCCGAAGATCGAATTCTCATTGAAAGATTGCTTAGGTCGTGTCTGGCAGTGTGGTACCATTCAGTGTGACTTTAACTTGCCAGAACGTTTAGATGCGTCTTATGTCACTGAAGATAATGACCGCGATCAGCCAGTAATGTTACATCGTGCAATTCTTGGCAGCTTCGAGCGTTTTATTGGTATACTGATTGAACACTACGCAGGCTTCATGCCACCTTGGTTGGCACCAATGCAAGCGTGTGTGATGAACATTACCGATTCTCAAGCTGAGGCATGTGAGTCAGTCGTCGCAAAACTTAAAGAAAACGGTATCCGTGCAATTTCTGACTTGAGAAATGAGAAAATCGGCTTTAAGATTCGTGAACGTACATTAGAGCGTATTCCTTACTTACTGGTACTTGGGGACCGTGAAGTAGAGGAAGGTACCGTAAACGTGCGTACCCGCTCAGGAACAAATTTGGGTACTATGTCAATCGATGCTTTCGTTGACCTAGTAAAAGCAGCCGTAGCCGAACGCGGCCGGTACATTGTGGAGTAACAGCGATTAAACAGCCTGACCGTAATCAACAGGGCGGTAACAAATCAAACCGTCCTGCCTTGAATGATGAAATTCGTGCGAAAGAAGTCCGTCTTGTAGACGAAAATGGTGAGCAGAAAGGGATTGTAAGCTTAGCTGACGCCCTGCGCGCAGCAGAAAGTGTTGAGCTTGATCTTGTAGAGATCGTAGCAAACGCTGAGCCACCAGTATGTAAGATCATGGACTTCAACAAGCATTTGTTTGATCTTAAGCAAAAGCAGAAAGAAGCGAAGAAAAAACAACATCAAGTCCAGGTGAAAGAAATCAAGCTACGCCCGGGTACTGATGTTGGCGATTACAACGTAAAACTACGTGCAATCATCAAGTTCCTTGAAGAAGGTAACAAGGTGAAAATCACGCTTCGTTTCCGTGGTCGTGAAATGGCGCACCAACAGTTGGGTCTAGCTCAATTGCAAAAAATTGAAGCTGACGTGGCTGAATTCGGTACTGTTGAGCAGATGCCGAAAATGGAAGGCCGTCAAATGGGTATGTTACTTGGTCCTAAAAAGAAAAAGTAAGCACTCATTAAACGAAAAAAGCCCTGCATATGCAGGGCTTTTTTTATGCTCTAAAATTCCACGCATTGTACATAGCTTGAATAATTTCCCTGGCTTGCTGCCGGGAAAACATCGATAGCTGAATCCGGAAAAACCCGAGGCAAATTTGATTCATCAGACCAGGCTGACACAATTTAAAATCCAAAGTGCCATCGCGTGGACTAATCACATGTGCTGGCATGTTATAGAGCCAACGTTTGAGATGTGCTTTGAGAGAAGCATAGCGTGGATTTAGAAAACTATACTGTACCGAATGTCGTTTTAAGCACAGGCTGATGCGGAAACCGGCCAAAGTATAATAAATAGCGTGTGAGGTGATTTTCAGTTTAGTTCCCAGCATAAGCAGCGAAAGACCAAGAAAGCCGCCAATATAAACATAAAAGCCAGGAGACTCCTGCCATAAAAATAACAGACCTTGAAGAAAGCTGGAATTGCTACGTGCACTGCTGAAATAAAAAATGCTAAATATTCCGACCGGATAACAAAACAGTAGATATCCCATAGCGCGCATGATCGGGCTAGCTTGATGAAACAGGATATTTTCTGGCGCATTCATGGTTTATTTTTATGATCAGAAAGCGTATTGCCTTAATGAGCTTAGGTAATCTGTAGCCAAAAAGAAAGGTCCTTGCGGACCTTCCTTTGCGTACTTAATCGAGCTTATTCCACTGATTTTTCATCATTTGCAATAAGCAGTTTATTGCCAATCGGGATTTGACGCGGCAATTTTTCTTCTGGAATAATGCGCTGCAAGTCAATGATCAACAAACCATTTTCATAGTCTGCCTGTTGAACCTCTATATATTCATCCAGACGTAAAGACAATTTAAATGCACGTCGTGCAATGCCTTTGTGCAGGAATTCAGTAGTGTCATTGCTCTGATTTTCAGGCTTGCCTAGGATGGTCAATAACTTATTTTCCAGACGAATGTCGAGTTCTTCCTGACGGAAGCCCGCAGTTGCGACCACGATGCGATAATTATTCTCGCCATGCTTTTCAATATTATAAGGAGGATAATTCGGTGCATCGCTTTGCATGGCATAGTCAATAAAGTCATTCAGGCGGTCAAAACCGATGCTGCGACGAAATAATGGATGAAGATTTAAGTTACTCATGATTAGAACCTTCTCGATTAAGCAAAGTTATAAAAACAAGAAAATAAGATCTGTCATGTCAGACATCGACAGTACATAAGATTGAGGCAATCCTTATGCAAAAATAAATATGTGTCTGCTGTGAAAATTTTCAAGATAAAAAATAAAAAAATATTTAGTTTTATATTAAGTTTATGATATTTATATAAAAATAATTTATAGCCATGGGCTTGTTGTTTCTTGCTGAATCCTCTATGTTGAATACATCATCGCACAGCCTGCAGTGCAGGGAGTATTAAAAAAATGATCGATTTATATTATTGGGGCACTCCCAATGGCCATAAAATTAGCATTGCCCTGGAAGAAATGGAGCTGAAATATCAGATTTTTCCGATTAATATTCTGGAAAATGACCAGTTCCAGTCTGACTTTCTGGCTATTTCTCCCAATAATAAAATCCCGGCAATTGTTGATCAGGATGGGCCAAATGGCCGCGCCATTTCAATTTTTGAGTCAGGTGCGATTTTGCAATATCTGGGTCGAAAAACAGGTCTGTTTTATCCAGATGATGAAGTGAAGCGTATTCAGGTTGAACAGTGGCTGATGTGGCAGATGAGCGGTCTGGGACCAATGCTCGGACAAAATCATCACTTTAGCCGTTTTGCACCTGAGCGGATTGCTTATGCCACAGATCGTTATGTCAATGAAAGCAAACGTTTGTATGGCGTGTTGAATAAACAACTGGTCGGGCAAAATTATGTTGCCGGCGAATATTCGATTGCAGATATGGCGATATTTCCGTGGTTATTACGGCATGACTGGCAGCAGATTAATCTGGAAGATTATCCTGAAGTTTCCAAATATATTGATCGCTTGAATGCTCGTCCTGCGGTTCAGAAAGCGCTGGCGATACAGGTCAGTTAAGCTGCAGCCTTTATGCTAAAATAGCCTTAAGCAAATAAAGCCACCCTTACGGTGGTTTTTTATTGGATGGATATATGAACGATTTTCTTCTGAACTTTACCAAGATTGTTGAAAGTAATACCCGGATTTACTGGAGCATTCTTTTCGGCATTGCTGCATGTTTAGTGCTGTATGTTGCTGAAATTGTGCATATCGATCAGGTAATCGCTGCCCTAAATACCAAAGATCAGCAGATTTTACGTGCTGCAATTGCACCGCTCAATGAGCAGTATAAGTGGGCGCGGATCATGGCGATGGTGACAGCAGTTGTTTGGTCCAGTTGGGAATACAGTAAAGCCAAGAAAAAAATGGGCTTGAGCCGTTAATGCTGTAATGAGCCTGTTTTTACTATTTCTGTCGGCCTTGGGTGCAGCGACCTTATTGCCTTTACAGTCTGAAGCTGTGTTACTGGGGCTTTTAGTACAGAACAAGCAGCATGTAGTGCTGTTAATTGCCGTGGCCAGTCTGGGCAATATTCTGGGGTCCTGCGTCAACTGGTATCTGGGCCTCAAGATTGAGCATTATAAAAATAAAAAATGGTTTCCAGTTTCAAAAGACAAGATGCTTAAAGCGCAAGCGACCTATCAGAAATATGGTTACTGGTCTTTATTGCTGAGCTGGGTGCCTATCATTGGTGATCCGATTACCCTGATTGCGGGACTGCTAAAAGAAAACTTCGCCCGTTTTTTGCTCATCGTCAGCGTCGCCAAAATTGGACGTTATCTATTTGTCTATGCAGCCTTTGCCGTGTTCTAAGCCTGAAGCTATTTTCCTGATCCAGTCTTGCATACTATTTTCAGAGCGAAATCATTCTTTAAATTCGCTTATTGGGTGAAGATGCTTTTGTTTTAAACAAAGATGCTTTAGAATACTCGCTCCCTTACCTGCAGGTCGTTTTGTAATGGTGCAAACGAGCCGAACAGGTGTTCAAAAGAGGTTGTTATGCCTAAGATGAAAACTCGCCGTGGTGCAGCTAAACGCTTTAAAGCGACTGCTAACGGTTTTAAGCGTAAACAAGCGTTCAAACGCCACATTTTGACCAAAAAATCTGCTAAGCGTATTCGTCAATTGCGCGGCTGTGTAATGGTTCACGTAAGTGACGTTGCTTCAGTTCGTCGTATGTGCCCGTACATCTAAGGAGATTATAAATGGCTCGTGTAAAACGTGGTGTACAGGCTCATCGCCGTCACAAAAAAATTCTTGCTCGCGCTAAAGGTTACTATGGTGCTCGTTCACGCGTTTACCGCGTAGCGTTCCAGGCGGTAATCAAAGCTGGTCAATATGCTTACCGTGACCGTCGTCAGAAGAAACGTCAATTCCGCGCTTTGTGGATTGCACGTATCAACGCTGGTGCTCGTCAAAATGGTTTGTCGTACAGTCGTATGATCGCTGGCTTGAAAAAAGCTCAAGTGATTATCGACCGTCGCGTACTTGCTGACATCGCTATGCATGACGCAGTTGCGTTTGCTGCTTTAGCTTCTAAAGCTAAAGATGCATTGGCTGCATAAGTCTTTATGACTTGAAAAAAGACCGCCATTTGGTGGTCTTTTTTTATGCTTAAATAAAAGTAGTCATTTTAAATATTATTTAAAAATCAGTATTGTAAATCTTATATTTTTTAGTCATTGTGAAATTGAATAATTAAAAAACAAGGCTTAAAAATAATGATTCGACTTGCCACCCAACACGATGTCTTGCCGATTGCCCAAGTGCATGTACAAAGCTGGCATGAAAGCTATCAAAATATCATTAAACCAGAGATTCTCGATAAGTTGAGTGTAGAACAAAGAGCCGCTTTGTGGCGTTCTGTGCTTGAACAGGAGAATCGACGGGTATTTGTCTATGAAGAAAATGCTCAAGTTTTGGGTTTTGCTGCTTTTAATTTTCCGGTAGATGCACCAATCAGTGAATTGAGAGCACTTTATTTGCTTCAAAATATTCAAGGTCGCGGCATTGGACGTGATTTGGTTCAATTGGGTCTGGGTTTAAGTCGAGAAAAATCCTACCAGCATATGCAATGCAGCGTATTGAACCTGAATTCCAGTCGTTATTTTTATGAAAAGACCGGCGCCTATTTTATCAGTGAAGAAGATGCCAGCGATCTCGGCGAGAATCTTAAAGACTTATGTTATCAGTGGGACATTTAATTTTTGAATACTCTGGGCAAGCTGGCTCAACGTAGAAAAATCTAAAACCTGGAAGAAGACGATGGAAAATAAATCAGCCCTTACATTGTATGGCTGATTTATCCTTTTATCTCAATATATCCATCGGTCAATTAAAAGAGCATTTCCGGGCGATCAGCAAATAACAGCTTTGGCTCATTCCGACAATGCTGAAATTTTCAGGCAGCTGCTTGACCTTAATTCCATCATAGGTTGGATGATAAAAACCCATCGCAAAAATCGTCAGCATTATTTCAAGCTGATGGCTGCGCCTGAGTATCAACATATCTAATGGATTCGGCTGAATTCTGCTAGGAAAATTCAAACTTTTCTGGCGGAACTTTAAAGCCCGAAATAGTAGCCAATCAGACAGATAATCACAGTGATTACAATTAAGGTCAGCACATTTGCAGACGAACTGGATTTGCCTGGGTCCTGAGGTTTTTCTGCTTTAGAAATTTTTGGTGAACGATCTTCAGTACTCATACCGATAAATGGATCAGGTGCAACTTTAGGGGTAAGCTGCGCGGTCTTATAGTGATTGGCGACTTTGCTGATGAATTTAGCACTTAAATCATCAATTTTTTGCGAAAAATGTCGCAGATTGAGTTGCTGCTCCGGGCTGAGTACTTCGCCATCTGCACGATAGGGATGTTGGATTTTAGTTTGAATAAAGTCATTTAAGGCATCTAGGCGGTACAAAGTCTGGTGAGCATAATCCGCTGAATAGTTAGTGGGAATTAAGGCCAAATGACTTTCGCTATCGACCTGAATGGCAGGCATGGTGCCGTAATAAGGCAAATTGGTATACGCCGGTTCAGTAAAATCTTGGGCAAGGCTACTTTCAAACAGTTCATGATCGGTATAGGCCTGAATATCATCCCAGTTTGGGGCTTCCAGATCGACATCAATGCGCTTGGCCAGTTTAGGATTCAGCTCATAACACCAGAATGTTTCATGGCGTAAAGGAGATTGCTGTGATTTAGGCGCTTCGTAATCATTGTCTGCGCTGTACCATTCAGGGAGTTCTTTGCCAATGATCCAGGCGGTTTTGGCTTTGGCACCATGACTGACAATAAAATGTGCCAGTGGCAGTAGCTCGACATTGGCATTCGGATTTTTTTCATCAACCAGTAAATCAGAGCGATGCAAGCTGAGGCGACGCACGCCTTGTTTTTTCAGACCTTCCAGCCAGATCTGAAAATGCTGAGCCAACAGATGTTGTGACATCAGATCCCGAAAGGCAAACTGATGCTGATTAAAAATGGAATGTTGAATCCAACGATTGAAACTCAGGTCCTGAGTCAAATACTCATTGCCGTAAGTGACCAGGGTCAGTTGCTGTTTCCAAATTTGATCGAGTGCCATAGTGATTTGATCTGATTGATATTGTGTTTATCTTATACTTTTTATATTTAATCATGCCAATCTAATTTTCCTTAAAACGCATCTTCATCAAAGTGTCTAAAAACTGTTAGAATGTGGGGTTTTTAAAATATTTTTTAACCTGTTGCTTTGAGAGTTACTATGTCACTGGAAGCCCTGACCACTGAAGCGCTCGCTGCGATTGCAGCAGCTCAAGACCTTGCTGCACTTGATCAAGTACGAGTGCAATTTACGGGGAAAAAAAGCCAGCTCGCGGAACAATCTAAGTCGCTTGGTAAAATGGATCCTGAAGAACGTAAAGTCTTCGGCGCACAAATCCATGCTGTACGTGAAACTATTACCGCTGCATTGACCTCACGTCAGGCAGAATTGCATAAAGCTGCCTTAGAACAAAAACTGGCAAGCGAAACCATTGATATTACTTTACCAGGTCGTGGCCAGCAGGTGGGCAGTATCCATCCAGTGACCCAGGTGCAAGAGCGTATTTGCCAGTTCTTTACCAAGGCAGGTTTTACGATTGCAACAGGTCCTGAAGTTGAAGATGACTATCACAACTTTGAAGCACTGAACATTCCAGGTCATCACCCGGCGCGTGCCATGCACGATACTTTCTATTTTGATGTGAACCATTTGCTGCGTACGCATACGTCTGGTGTACAGATTCGTACCATGGAAACCCAGCAACCACCAATCCAGATCGTGTGTCCGGGCCGTGTTTACCGTTGTGATTCGGATCAAACCCACTCACCGATGTTCCATCAGATCGAAGGTTTATACGTGGCTGAAAATACCAGCTTCGCGGAACTGAAAGGTTTGCTGATTAACCTGCTGAACGAATTCTTCGAAAAAGATTTGAAAGTACGTTTCCGTCCATCTTATTTCCCGTTCACAGAGCCGAGTGCGGAAGTGGATATTATGGATGAACGCGGTCGCTGGTTAGAAGTATTGGGCTGCGGTATGGTGCATCCGAATGTGCTGCAAGCTGCAGGCATTGATCCTGAAAAATACAAAGGCTTTGCTTTTGGTCTGGGTGTTGAACGTTTTGCAATGCTGCGTTATGGCGTGAATGACTTACGTATGTTCTTCCAAAACGATGTGCGTTTCTTACGCCAGTTTGCTTAAAACTTTTTAATAATCCTTTCCTAACCTCTTCTTTTAAAAAGGAGAGGAACTCCGCGAAATAGATGGAGTTCTCCCTCTTTGGAAAATGGGGGAGCAGAGGGGGATTCTAGAGATTTGAATTACAGGTTTTATATCAATGAAAATTAGCGAAAATTGGCTACGCACATGGGTTAACCCAGCCATCGATAGCGAAAAACTTTCTGATCAACTGACCATGTTGGGTCTGGAAGTGGATGAACTTGCGCCTGCAGCTAAACCCTTTACCGGCGTAGTGGTGGGGGAAGTCCTGACGGTAGAACAACATCCTGATGCAGATCGCTTGCGTGTGACCACTGTCAATATCGGTTCAGGTGAGCCACTGCAAATTGTATGTGGTGCGCCAAACGTACGTGCCGGCATGAAAGCGCCAGTTGCGACCATTGGTGCAGTACTTCCAGGCGATTTCAAAATCAAGAAAGGCAAGCTACGTGGTATAGAGTCACAAGGCATGCTGTGCGGCGCTTCAGAAATCGATTTAGAAGATAAAATTGATGGTTTGTTAGAGCTTCCAGCGGATGCACCAGTAGGTATGAACATTCGTGAATATCTAGACCTTGATGACAACGTGATTGACATCAGCATTACACCGAACCGTGGGGACTGCTTCAGTATTCGCGGGATCGCACGTGAAATTGGTGTGATTAACCAATTGCCAGTAACTGCCCCTGAAATTAAAGAAGTAGCTGCGACTATTAGCGAAGAAAAGAAAGTCGTTGTATCGACTGAAGGCTGCCCACGTTACTTGGGTCGTGTTATCAAGAACGTCAATACCAAGGCTGTGACTCCTGTATGGATGGAGCGTGCATTGGCACGTTCAGGTATTCGTCAGCACAGCATTCTGGTCGATATTACCAACTATGTATTAATCGAGCTTGGTCAACCGCTACACGCATTTGATGGCGGTAAAGTTCAAGGTGCGGTACATGTACGTCAAGCGACGGAAGCTGAAAAGTTAGTTTTGCTCAATGAACAAGAAGTTGAACTCAACGAAAAAGTGATGGTGATTGCAGATGATGAAAAAGCATTAGCCATTGCCGGTATTATGGGCGGCTTGTCTTCAGCAGTCAGCGATGCAACCACTGAAATTTTCCTGGAATCTGCATTCTTCGCGCCACTGCATATTGCGGGTCGTGCACGTAGCTTTGGCTTGCATACCGATGCTTCTCAGCGTTATGAACGTGGTGTCGATTTTGAATTGCCATTGATCGCTATGCACCGCGCATCACAATTGATTGCTGAACTTGCGGGCGGTGAGTTCGGACCAATTACAGTTGCCGAAAATGCGGCTCTATTGCCAACACGTGACGCAATTGAATTGAATCAAGCCCAAGTCGATCAACTGCTAGGTTATAGTGTTGACTCAGCGTTCATTACTGATGCTTTAACCCGTTTAGGTTGTGAAGTTACAGTAAAAGCAGAAGGTGAGTGGTCTGTAGTGCCGCCATCACATCGTTATGACATGGTGATCTATCAAGATTTGATTGAAGAAGTGGCACGTATTCACGGTTATGACAATATTCAAATCAGTCTGCCTGTGATTGATGTGAAATTGGCGAAATACCAAGATCAATTTGAGTTGGGTCAACTCCGTCAAACTGCCGTAACTTTAGGTTATCAGGAAGCGATCAGCTTTAGCTTCGCAGACCTAAAACTTGAGAAGCAACTTAATTCCAGTGTGAATCCATTAGCATTAGCGAATCCAATTTCAAGTGATTTGGCGGTGATGCGTTCAACCTTGCTGTCTAGTCTAATTCCTTGTGTTCAGTACAATGTGAACCGTCAGCAAAGCCGTGTACGTTTCTTTGAGCTTGGTCTGCGTTTTGACTATCAAGAAGCCAGCAGTATTCATGATTTAAAACAGATTCCAACCTTTGCCCTGATTGCAACGGGTTCACGTACCCCTGAGTCTTGGCATGGCAAGGCACAGCCAATGGACTTCTTTGACTTTAAGGGCGATATAGAGGAAATTCTGGCTGCTGGTCGTGTCAAAGTGGAATATATACGTTCAGAGCGTAGCTGGTTGCATCCAGGGCAATCCGCAGAAATTCTCGTGAATGGTCAATCAATTGGTTACTTTGGCCGTTTACATCCCTCACTTGAAGACGAACTTGATCTGGCAACCACATGGGTGGCAGAATTGGATCAAGCGGCTGTTTTGCAAACTTATGTATCTAATTTTACAGAATTATCACGTTTTCCATCGGTTCGACGTGATATTGCGCTTTTAATTAGTGATAAGATTAATGTTAGCGAAATTCAGGGACTTATCGAAAAAACAGGCGGAGAGCTTTTAGACTCAACTTGGTTGTTCGATGTGTACACTGGACAAGGAGTAGAAGAAGGGAAACGCTCACTGGCATTTGCACTTCTCTGGCAGCATCCAAGCCGTACACTGGAAGATGCTGAAATTAAATCAGGTATGGATAATATCCTTCAAGTGTTAGAAAACACTTACCAAGCGACATTGAGGGCTTCATGACAGCACTAACTAAAGCAGAAATGGCTGATCATTTAAGTGAGCTCACGAGTTTAAACCGTCGTGAAGCAAAACAAATGGTTGAGTTGTTCTTCGATGAGATTAGCCAGGCGCTCATCTCAGGCGAGCAAGTAAAACTTTCGGGTTTTGGTAATTTTGAGTTGCGTGACAAGCGTCAACGTCCAGGCCGTAACCCGAAAACGGGTGAAGAGATTCCGATTTCTGCACGCCGTGTAGTGACCTTCCGTGCGGGACAGAAGTTCCGTCAACGTGTGGGAAATGAGCAGATCAACTGATCTGCTTTTTTAAATTCTGTTATTTTTTTGAAGTTTCAGTGTTTAAAATAAAAAAGAGAGCCAAAGGCTCTCTTTTTTTGTACTGAATAATCTAGAAGATTATTGAGCAGCAGCTTCAGAAGCAGCAGTAGCAGTAGCAGCAGCATCAGTAGCAACTGCAGCAGCAGCATTAGCTTCAGAAGCAGCAGCAGTTTCAGAAGCAGCAACTTCAGAAGTAGCTTCTACAGCAGCAGCATCAGCAGCAGCTTCAGCTTCAGAAGCAGCTTCTACAGCTTCAGAAGCTGCTTGGTTAGCGTCAGTAGCAGCGTCGTCAGCTTTTTTAGCACAACCAACGAAAGCTAGAGTAGTAGCAACTGCAGCAGCAATAGCGATTTTTTTGAATAACATGGCATCACTCTCTAAAAATTGAGATTAAAAAAAACCAAAGTTAGTCTGTTAAGTGCTTTTATTGTTCCTAATTGTGTTAGGGACTAACAACGCAGGAGCAGTCTAACTGGTCTGCAAATATGCTATCACTGCGCATTTTTAATTGCTACTGGCAATGATCAAAAAAGTACGGAAAAACGATAAAAAATAAAAAGTTTTTAACAGAAAATAACAATGGAATGAAAGATTTAGATTGGAGAAAGGCTTGTTAAACACTTAAAAGTTATACAATTTTTAATCTGAATATTTTATTAATCAAAAACTTAAAAATAAGTTTACATAAATCAGGCTCGATTGTTTCATTCTGTAATTTATGTCAACCTAAAAAAGCCACCGCTTAGGTGACCTTTCATTTGAAATTTTAATTTGAAGCTTTGCGTTTCATCTGATCAAAGAAATCATCATTGGTTTTGGTTTCTTTCATGCGATCTAGTAAGAATTCCATTGCCGCCAACTCATCTTGAGTATGCAGCAGCTTGCGTAGAATCCAGACTTTACGCAGATTGTCTTCTGACATCAGGCGTTCTTCACGACGAGTACCAGATTTCTTGATGTTCATCGCAGGGAATACGCGTTTTTCTGCAATGCGACGATCAAGGGTAATTTCCTGGTTACCTGTACCTTTGAATTCTTCGTAAATCACTTCATCCATTTTACTACCGGTTTCAATCAGGGCAGTAGAAATGATGGTCAGTGAACCACCTTCTTCGATATTACGTGCAGCACCAAAGAAACGTTTAGGACGTTCTAGGGCATGCGCATCCACACCACCAGTCAGTACTTTGCCTGATGAAGGGATCACGGTGTTATAGGCACGTGCCAGACGGGTAATCGAGTCAAGCAGAATCACCACATCTTTCTTGTGCTCAACCAGACGTTTTGCTTTTTCAATCACCATTTCAGCAACTTGAACGTGACGTGCAGGAGATTCATCAAAGGTAGAAGCCACGACTTCACCGCGAACCGTACGTTCCATCTCGGTCACTTCTTCTGGACGTTCATCAATCAGGAGAACGATCAGAATAACTTCAGGATTATTGCGAACGATGGACTGTGCAATGCTTTGCAGCAGCATGGTTTTACCCGCTTTCGGCGGAGCCACAATAATTGAACGCTGGCCTTTACCAATCGGGGCCACTAGGTCGATCACACGGGTGGTTAAATCTTCAGTGGTACCATTGCCTAACTCCATCACCAACTGTTCGGTCGGGAATAATGGGGTCAAGTTTTCAAACAGAATCTTGTTACGTGAATTTTCAGGTGTGTCGTAGTTAATCTGATTGACTTTAAGTAAAGCAAAATAACGTTCGCCTTCTTTCGGCGGGCGAATGGTGCCAGTAATGGTGTCGCCAGTACGGAGGTTAAAACGACGAATTTGAGAAGGGCTGACATAGATATCGTCAGGACCTGCTAAATAAGAACCTGCGGCTGAGCGTAAAAAGCCAAAACCATCTGACAAAATTTCTAGAACGCCATCACCAAAAATCTCTTCGCCATTCATTGCATGACGTTTTAAGATGGCAAAAATAATGTCTTGCTTACGGTTACGAGCCATACCTTCGAGGCCCATAAACTCGGCAATCTTGATGAGTTCGCCAATCGGTTTTTTCTTGAGTTCGGTTAAATTCATAGGTGGTCAGATAGAATCAAAGTTCTGAGGTACAGGTTAGAAAGGGAGTAACATTCGGCCGCATACCAGCATTCAAACGAAAGCAATTGAATTTGCAAAAGAACAATTCAGAGATCTGTTTGAGTGTTTCAAAGGAAAATGTGGAAAACAATTTCTATTGCCGAGCGGCATCTTATGTAATGTGTCTTGTAAGAAATTGACAGGATTTAGGATCCTTTATCTCTTGAGTAGCGAATATAAGAGAAAATGCTAGGTTTGTCAATTTATAGCCGAAAAAAATACGCGAGAATGAGTCGCGTATTTTTTACTAAAAATGCTGTGCTTAGATATTGTCATCAATAAATGCTGTCAGTTTAGATTTTGGTGCAGCACCGACTTGAGTCGCAACAACTTCACCATTTTTGAACATCAACAAAGCCGGGATGTTACGGATGTTGAAATTCACAGCAGTTTGTTCGCAAGAAGTTACGTCAACTTTCACGATTTTAACTTTACCTTGGTATTCATCAGCAAGCACTTCAAGTACGGGTGCAATTGCTTTACATGGTGCACACCAGCCTGCCCAAAAGTCCACCAGTACAGGAACGTCTGATTGAAGAACGTCTGCTTCGAAGTTTGCGTCAGTAGTGTTTATGATGTTGCCAGACATGGAATGTGCTCCAGATTAATATTTTAAAGATAACTAATTATTAGTATTACATAGCCATCTTTAACAATGTAGGGGAATCTGTAAATTTTCAATGCTTAATGTTATTTTGTCTAATGGATGATCACGATAGTGATGATCGTGTCTCACTATTATTCCCGATACAAAAAAGAATGAGGCATTAAATTGTCGCTACAAATGGCTTTTAAATTGCATGCATGTGAATTACTCTAAGCACAATTCGTTAAAGGTTTATTTCTGGAATGTCTGACTTTTTGATTGATGAAGAATTACTTGCCGCCATCGATATGGGATCAAACAGCTTTCATTTGGCCATCGCCCGTGTAGACCATGGCGAAGTGAAGAAAGTGGCATCAATGTCAGAAAAAGTTCAGCTTGCCGCAGGACTAGACGAAAATAAGAATTTAACCGAAGCCGCCCAGCAACGCGGTTTGGCCTGTCTGGCCCGTTTTGTCGGACGTTTAGGCGCAGTTCAGCCAAACCGCTTGCGGATCGTGGCGACAAATGCTTTGCGTCAAGCCAAAAACGGCCATGAATTTATCCAGAAAGCTGCAGAAATTTTACCGAAACCGATCGAAATTATCGCCGGTCGTGAAGAAGCCCGTCTGATTTATCTGGGTGTATCGCATACCATGGCCAACAGCGGTCGTCGTCTGGTAGTTGATATCGGTGGCGGTTCAACTGAGCTGATTATCGGTGAAGAATTCGAGCCGATTCATACCGAATCGGTACAAATGGGCTGTGTAGCGTTTACCAAGGCCTATTTTCAGGATGGCGAAATCAGTGCCAAAGCCTTTGATAAAGCAGTTACTGCGGCACGTAAAGAAATTTCGGGAATTGCCAATACTTATAAAGAAGCCGGTTGGGATGCTGTCGTTGGCTCGAGTGGCACCATTAAAGCCTGCCGCCAGATTTGCGTCAATATGGGCTGGAGCAATGATCGCGAACAGTTGACGCGTGAAGGCCTGGAAAAGCTCAAAGATAAACTGCTTAAATATAAATATGTCTCGGACATGGAGTTCGAAGGTCTGAAAGATGATCGTCGTGCCGTCTTACCTGCTGGTATTGCCATTCTCTATGCAGTCTTTGATGTACTGGGAATTGACCATTTGGTCTATTCTGATGGTGCACTACGTGAAGGCGTGATGTATGACTTGCTTGGCCGTTTCAAGCATGAAGATATCCGTGATCGTTCCGTGCATGCCTTGATCGGCCGTTATAATGCCGATGCCAAACAGGCTGAACGTGTGGTTCAGACCGCACAAAAACTGTTTAATGACGTGGCCAGTGAACTCGGTTTGAGTGTTGAAGATAGTGACCTGTTACGTCGTGCCGCCTATCTGCATGAGATTGGTTTGGCCATCAGTCACAGTGGCTATCATCGTCATGGCGCATATTTATTACAACACTCGGATATTGCCGGTTTCTCGCAAGTTGATCAAAATCATTTGTCACATTTGGTCGCGCACCATCGGCGTAAATTGCGCGCTGATGCCAAGATTGATGTGATGAAAGTCGGTGGATCTAAACTTTTATGGTTATGTTTGCTGCTTCGTCTGTCGGTTTTGGTCAATCACAGTCGTAGCGATGAGATGCTTCCTGCCATTGAACTCAAGGTTGAAAATGCGCAACAATGGCAACTCAGCGTGTCTGGTGATGCCAAGCAATGGCCATTGCTGGTCGCTGAACTGCACGATGAACAGCAGCAATTTAAAAATTGGGAGATTGAACTCTCGATTCAATCCGAACAGTTTGTTAATTAATACCTTTATAGGGATGAAAACGGTTAACCTATGAAAAATAAAGCAACTCCATCAAAAGCATGGGCGACAGTGCAGATTGCACGTCATCCAGAACGTCCACAATTCCTGGACTATGTGGGTGAAATATTCACTGAATTTGATGCTTTACATGGTGACCGCCTATATGGTGATGATGGCGCGATGATCGGTGGTCTGGCTCGTTTTGATGGTCAACCGGTGATGATCGTCGGTCAGCATCGTGGTCGTAGTACCCGTGAAAAATTACAGCATAATTTCGGCATGAGTAACCCGGAAGGTTATCGTAAGGCACAGCGTCTGCTAGACATGGCAGAGCGTTTCAATCTTCCAGTATTCACCTTTATTGATACTATGGGTGCTTATCCGGGTGTCGGTGCAGAAGAACGTGGTCAGGCTGAAGCGATTGCCACCAGTCTGGCTCAGCTTTCTAACTTGAAAGTACCTGTGATTGCAACTGTACTGGGTGAAGGCGGTTCAGGGGGTGCGCTGGGTATTGGGGTGGCAGACCGTGTGGTGATGCTCTCTCACAGTATTTATTCGGTGATTTCACCGGAAGGCTGTGCCTCAATTCTCTGGAAAACCGCTGAAAAAGCTGAACAGGCCAGTGAAGCCTTGGCTCTGACTGCAGAAAAATTGCAGAAAATGGGTATTGTCGAATATGTGGTGGATGAAGGTGAGGGTGCTCATTTAAATCCGGATCAGGTCATGAACAGCTTGAAAGCAGTGCTGAAAGAAGCTTTGAATGAACTGCAACCAATGGAAGCGCAAGCACGATGCGAAGCACGTTACCAACGTTTAATGAAGTTTGGCAGCGACAATTTAGGTCTGGTTTCTTAAAACAGCTGCAGGACTTTCCTGCAGAGACAAAATTTCTCATCGGATGCAGTGGCGGCGTAGATTCTATGCTGTTGCTGCATCTGATGTTTTTTTTATGCCCGGAAAAAGTTCGGGCGATTTATGTCAATCATCAGTTACAAGCACTCAGCGCAGATTGGGGCAAGTTCGTTGCACATCAATGTCAGCAACTGAATATTCCCTGCATCATCCAGCCAGTTCATGTCGCTAGTGGCAATCTGGAACAGCAAGCGCGCAATTCACGTTATCAGGCTTATCTGCAACATTTGCAAGCGGATGAAATATTGGTGCTGGCACATCATCAGCAGGATCAGGCGGAAACCCTGATGCTACGTTTATTGTCTGGTGCCGGTGTTGACGGCTTAGCGGCAATGAAACAGATCGATATACGTGAAAATCTGACGATTTGGCGGCCACTACTGAATATTTCCCGTGAGCAGATTTGCCAATGGGCATCAGACCTGAATGTTCAGAATATTGAAGATCCGACCAATGCTGATACCTATTATGACCGGGCCTGGGCACGCCAGACGCTGTGGCCGGTATTAAGCGAACGTTATCCTAAAATGCAAGCCGCCTTGGTGCGAACCAGTGAGCTGATGCAGGATGCTCAAGACATTTTACAAGAAGTGCTGCAACAGGATTTAGCATCTTGTGGAACTGAAACGCAGCTCGATCTTGGTAAATTTTTACAGCTTTCAAAATCACGACAACGTCAATTGCTCTCTGCCTGGATGAAAGGTAAAGAACAGTATCGTCCATCTTTAGCGATGGTAGAGCGTTTGCAACGCGAAGTGATTTATGCCAAGCAAGATGCTCAGGCGGCAGTGTATTGGCAAGGCTTTTACTATGTACGCTATCAGCAGCAATTATATCGTTTGGCCGCAGAGATCTATTTAGCTGATCAACAACAAGTTCAAACTAGCCCGAAAACTATAAAATTCGCTTTAAAAGACAGCGTGCAGGTTTTGTCAGGGAAATTTATCATTCAGCCTGCACAGTTAGGTTTATCGGCTGCATTATTGCAGCAACCTTTGCATTTGCAGCAGCGTCAGGGTGGCGAAAAAATTCATTTATATGGCCGTGTCGGTACCTGGCCACTGAAAAAAGCCATTCAGGAAGCGCAAATATTTCCTTGGGCTCGGCATACTATTCAAATATTAAGCACAGATAATGTTATGCTAGGCGTGTTTACCCCTAAAGGATTTTGGTTGGCCCAATCTGCATATTGTGAAGCAGGCGGATGGCTACCGATTTCAGTTTCTTCAACTTTAGAACTCAACGATGAGCATTGAACATGAGTGCAGCTTTAAATTGTAATATTTGTTTTATTGGTGGCGGTAATATGGCCCAAGCCTTAATTGGCGGTCTGATTTCACGTGGTTTGCCAGCAACACGTATTACAGTTTCTGATCCGGTCGAAAAAGTCCGTGCTTTATTGGCGGAAAAAGAAATCAATGTGACCGGGGATAATAGCGCTGCAATTCAGGATGCAGATATCGTTGTGTTGGCGGTAAAACCTCAAGTTTTGGCTCAAGTGCTGCAACCTTTAAAAGGTCTGGTTAATAATAAACTGATTATTTCCATTGTCGCCGGTGCGGAAATAGCTACATTGTCAGCATTGTTGGGGACAGAGCGTATTGTCCGGGTCATGCCGAACACGCCAGCATTGGTACAGACCGGAGCACATGGTTTATATGCTAATGCATCTGTAGAAACGAGTGATCGTGAGCTGGCAAGTCAGGTTTTGGCGTCGACCGGGCTGACCATTTGGGTCGAATCAGAAGCACAAATTGATGCAGTCACTGCAGTCTCGGGTTCGGGTCCAGCTTACTTTTTCTATATGATGGAAAGTATGATTCGTGCGGGTAAAAATTTAGGTCTGGATGAAAAAGTTGCAACTGCACTCACCTTGCAGACGGCTTTAGGGGCGGCGCAAATGGCGATTACCAGTTCGAATACGCCCGCTGAGTTACGTAAAAATGTGACTTCTCCAAATGGGACTACACAGGCCGCACTTGAAGTCTTTGATCGCGCCCAGATTTCTCAAAATATTCAGGCGGCACTTGCCGCTGCACAAAAACGCAGTCAAGAACTGGCACAAGAGCTCAGTGAAAGCAGCAAATCTTCAGTTTAATTTTTAGGAACGTTCAAGTATGGGTGCAAATTCTGCGCTAATTTTTGGCATTATCATTAACGTCGCGATTTTGCTCGTATTCTTCCGATTTTTAATGCAACTGGCAGCGGTCAGTCCTTACAATCCTGTGGTTCTTTCTACCGTGAAAGCCACTAAAATTGTAGATGTATTTGGTCGAATTTTCCCAACCTTGGCCAAAGGCCGAGTCAGTACTGCTGCTTTGGCATTATTGGTCGTGCTCTATCTGCTTAAAATTTTTGGCATGATGTATCTGTCAGGTGGGATGCCGAATGGGCCTGTCCATCTGATTATTCTGACTTTTGTCACCATGATGCAGGATTTGATCCGTTTCTGTCGTTATTTGATTTTCGCTACCATTATTTTAAGCTGGGTGGTGATGTTTACCCAGTCTCGTTCGCCTTATATTGAAGTCGTGCAAGAGCTGGCTGAGCCTTTACTGGCACCTTTCCGCCGGATTATGCCAAATATGGGCATGATTGACCTTTCTCCAATCTTCGCCATTTTGACTTTAATTATTATCGAAATGATTATGAACCAGGTGGCGATTGTACTGCTTACCGGTCTTTAATCGGATCCAAATAAAAAGGACGCTGAGGCGTCCTTTTTATTTGCTCCTCCCTTTAGAAAAGGGAGGTTGGGAGGGAATTGTTAAACTTCTCAAACCTTGACAAGTTTTAATCGAAGTGCAAGAAGAAGAGGGGATTTTAATCTCTCCCTAGCCCTCTCCTAGAAAGAGAGGGAACTTGGATACTCTGAACCAGTAATGCTGCTGATTTTCTAAAAATAGAAAAACATGCGTTCAAAACTTGATAGCAGAAAAAATTTTAATATCGCTGCCTGTAGGTGATGTTTATAAATTAAAATCGCCTCCATCCCCTTGCGGAATATATTCCTCACCTCCTAAAGGAGGAAGAGGTTAAAGACGCATTAATGCGCCTCATCCCAGTTTTTACCTTTACCGACTTCTACCACCAACGGTACAGAAATCTGCAATACCGATTGCATCACTTTAGCCAGTTTAGGTACCAGTTCATCGGCAATGTCTTCATCGACTTCAAACACCAGTTCATCGTGAACTTGCAGCAGCATTTTGGCCTGATCTTTCGGCAACATCTTGTCGACTTCAATCATCGCCATTTTAATGATATCTGCAGCCGAACCCTGTAGTGGGGCATTAATTGCAGCACGTTCTGCCGCTTTACGCACCATCATATTACGGGCATCGATATCTGGAGTATATAAACGGCGTCCGAGCAGGGTTTCAACAAAACCCTGTTCTAATGCGACCTGACGGGTACGTTGCATATAGTCATAAATGCCCGGATAACGGTGGAAATACTGCTTGATATAATCCTGTGATTCCTGACGGGTAAAACCTAACTGTCGGATCAGACCAAACTCGGACATACCGTAAAGTAGGCCGAAGTTGACGGCCTTGGCCTGACGGCGCTGGTCATTGGTGACATCTTCCAAGGCAATGCCCAAAACTTCCGCAGCCGTACGGCGGTGTACATCCTGACCGTGAATAAAGGCATCTAGCAAGGCTTCATCCTGAGATAAATGAGCCATGAGACGCAATTCAATTTGTGAGTAATCGGCTGCCAGCAAAACACGACCTTCCGGTGCCACAAACGCCTTGCGGATTTGACGGCCAATTTCGGCACGAATCGGAATGTTCTGCAGGTTTGGATCAGTCGATGATAAACGGCCAGTTGCAGTCAATGCCTGATGATAACTGGTATGCACACGGTGGGTATCAGGATTGGCCTGTTTGCATAAGCCATCGGTATAGGTACTTTTCAGCTTGGACAAGCCACGATATTCTAGAATCAGCTGGGCAATCGGATGTTCAATTTTTTCCAGTACACTTTCACTGGTACTGTATTGTCCGGTGGTGGTTTTTTTACCGCCTTTTAGACCCAGCTTTTCAAATAACACTTCACCGACTTGTTTAGGTGAGCTGACATTAAAGCTTTCCCCTGCAATTTCCATGATCTGGTTTTCCAGATTTTGCATGGTGTTGGAGAATTCGCCCCCAAGCTGATCCAGAAAAGCCAGATCCAGTTCGATGCCGTTTTCTTCCATTTGTGTCAGTACACGTGCGACCGGAACTTCAATATTATGCAGAATATTCACCAGTTCAGGGTGTGCCTGCAATTTGCTGCTCAAGACTTCATAAAGGCGATAGGTGACATGTGCATCTTCTGCGGCATAATGTGCTGCAGTTTCAAGTGGAATCTGGTTGAAGGTCTTTTGTTTAGCACCTTTACCGGCCACTTGTTCATAAGTCGTGGTCAGATGACTCAAATACAGACGGGCCACATCATCCATGCCATGACGGGTCGCGACAGAATTCAGGACATAGGAAGCCAGCATGGTATCGAAATACCAGCCTGCCAGATGAATGCCATGATTTTCCAGTACATGTGCATCATATTTTAGATGATGACCAATTTTCTTTACAGACTCATCTTCCAGAATTGGTTTGATCTGCGCCAGAATTACTTCACGATTCAGCTGCTCCGGTGCGCCTTCATAATCATGTGCCAAGGGAACATAATAAGCATCCTGCGCATCGAAGGCGACCGAGAAACCGACAATCTGTGCAATACGATAATCCAAACTGGTGGTTTCGGTATCAAAGGCAAAACGTTTTTCGGTACTTAGGCGCTCAAACAGTGTGTCCCAGTCCTGCTGGCCTAATACTGTGTGGTAGGTCGCTTGACCTAGCTGGTCATCACTGCTGGTCACAGACGCATGGTCTTCCAGAGGTTCTGGTGCTGTAACCGCTTTGGCGTTAATAGATTTTGCCGCCTGCTGGTAGTTTGAATTATTCGGGTTGTTCGGGTGATCTAAGGACTGCAGCTGGTTACGGAATTCCAGCTCGGTGTACAAATGACGCAAGGTCTCGACATTTGGCTCACCCAGTTTTAAATCGTCATAACCAAAGTTAAGATCCAGATCGATCACAATACTGGCCAGCTGATGGTCCAGTGCAATACCATCGACATGTTCTTTAATATTTTGACCGACTTTGCCTTTGATCTTGTCGACATTTTCTAAAATGCCGCCAATCGAGCCATATTCAGTGAGCAGTTTTGCTGCAGTTTTGGCACCTACACCTGGCACGCCCATGATGCCATCTGATGCATCGCCCATCAGGGTCAGATAGTCAATAATCTGATTCGGCCAGACGCCAAACTTTTCAAACACGCCGTCGACATCCAGCGGTTTTTCTTTAAAGCTGTCTTCTAGGGTAACTTTTTCGGTCACCAGTTGCGCCATATCTTTATCGCCCGTAGAGATCAGCACCTGATGTCCCATCGCCTCGGCACGTTTGGCCAGTGTCCCGATAATGTCATCGGCTTCGGCACCTGGCAAGGTATGTAGCGGAATGCCCAAGGCACGGATCAAGGCATGCAGATAAGGAATCTGTTCGGATAATTCCGTTGGCATACTCGGACGGTCACCTTTATAAATCGGTGACAGCTCATGCCGGAAGGTCGGTTCTGGAGTATCGAAAATCACCGCCATATGGGTCGGTTGGGTCCGGCGCATCAGTTTTTGAATAGCAGAAATCGCACCACGAATTGCATTGGTATGTAAACCGGTTGACGTGGTTAATGGTGGCAGTGCGTGAAAGGCACGAAATAAAAAGTAAGAGCCATCGACCAAGACAAATGGTGGCATGTAATCAATTCCTTATTCAAAATACAGCGCTATTGTACGTGATTTTTACTGCGCTCGCTGAGGCGAGTCTGAGTTTACAGCTTAGCGAATATCGGCTGAAGATGAAATAAGCAGCACAAGCTGTTGTATGATTGAACGATTCAGGAAAGAGAAATATAAGAATGGCTGCAGGACGGAATGAGTTGCGCATGATCTGGCTGATTACCCTGCTGATTGCCGGGATCAGTGCCTGGTATCTAAGTTATCAGATTGTGACTTATCTGTGTGGTTTAGGTTTTATCTTTAGCGTGATGCAATATGTCACTGCGGTAGAAACACCGCTACAACAACTGGCCGCACAGCAGCAAATGTCCCTAGAACGCAATTCTAAAGTTCCTTTATATATTTCTTCAATTACTGCCATTGTTGGTGGACTGGCTGAACTGGATTGGCTGATGGGCATCGGGATTACGGCATGGGTATTCTTTTTGCTCAGGTGGCTGCAACGTCTGGAAGGGCGCTTGATACAGCTGCAATCACAATCCCATTCTGCCAATCCCTTACAGCGATCACCGGATCGATCCGATTCTGTTCCATTCGTGAAAACTGAATCTGCCCAAGAGGTAAACGACTCTCCTCATCTGGTAGATCAACTGCAGCGCTGGCTTTTCCAGGGGAATCCAGTCTTAAAAGTCGCGATTAGTATTTTGGTGATTGGGATTATTTTACTGCTGCGTTTTGCCACTGAGCACTGGCAACTCAGTCTGGCTGCAAAATTGGGCCTGGTTGCACTGGCAAGTGGGTGTATAGCAGGTCTGGGTTATCGCCTGGTGCAGAAAAATCGGAGTTTTGCTCTGGCACTGGAAGGACTGGGTTTAGGGAGTCTGTTCCTGACCTTATTTTTTGCCTATTACAATCTGGTGATTCCCACGTTACCGTTGGCAACATTGCTATTTCTCATTATTCTGGCCATCACTCTATATTTAAGCCTGAAACAGGAAAGCATCGAACTGGCCTTGATGGCTTTACTGATTGCTTATCTGGCGCCGTTTACCTTGCCGACCCGCGATGCTTCTGCTGTTGAGTTGATCAGCTATTATCTGCTGATCAATATCGGGGTGGCGGTGTTGAGCAGTTTCCGGCCATGGAAGATTCTCAATCAAATTGCCTTTTTAGTGACTGCGGTCGTTGGCGGGATATATAGCCTGATTCATGGTTATACATATGAGCGTTATGCCATGACTGCGTTGATTCTGGCACATAGTGCACTGTTTATCTGGCTAGGTTTCCGCTTCAGTCAGTTGCTGGCACGACAGGATCTCTCACGTTTT
Organism: Acinetobacter lwoffii; assembly: GCF_052078135.1. Lineage (GTDB taxonomy): Bacteria > Pseudomonadota > Gammaproteobacteria > Pseudomonadales > Moraxellaceae > Acinetobacter > Acinetobacter lwoffii_Z. The sequence continues at coordinate 10,040 of NZ_JBQGUZ010000001.1, read as the reverse complement.
CACTTAAAACCGGTACTGGACTTAGCGCTGATTTTTGCTGCCCCTATTACCGCTTATATTTTTCTGTATCTGATTCATTTTAATCAGCCCAATCAAAAACTCTGGCAAGCTGGATTAAGCCTGTTCTTTGCACTGGTCTTTGCCGCTTGCTGGACACTGCTGCGCCGTAAACAAACTATCCAGCTCATTTCGCAGAGCTATCTGAGCCTGATGCTGATTTTTCTCGCCTTGGTGCCACCGATCTTATTGACAGAACAATGGAGTGTGATTGGTTGGGCAGTTGAAGGTGTGCTGATTTATTTATGGGCCTTGGAAAAAAATGTCCGGGTAGCGCACTATCTGAGCATGGGTTTATTGCTGATGGCCGGATTCAGCAGCCTGTATTATCTGATCGAGATTAATCCAACACCGCGAATCATTTTCTGGATTTTGAGTCTGTGCTATGTGGCAGTCGTGGTCATCAGTCAGCTTAAAAAGCAGTACCAGCAGCAGATGGATAGTCTGAGTGTCAGTTTTTTAAGCAGCGTGAGTGTCGCGGCCAGTCTGATGCTATTTGCCTTGCTGGAAGATGAATTTCCGAGTCAGCATACCTATGTACTGAGTTTATTTATCATCACACTGGGTTATATGCTGTTGAATGAAATGATCCTGCGCAAAAATCAGGAATGGTCTTGGTTACTGCCGAAGTGGAGTGGCATCTCGCCCTTGCTGGTCATTGCGGTGATTCTGACTCTGGATCGCAGTCAAAATGCGGTGATTGTCTGGAATAGTGCTCTGGAAAGGGGAGTTTTTGCCCTTTCAGCGATATTGTTGGCCATTCTGTGGCTTAGACCGCTGGCTGGCTTGCAGCTCTCCAAGGAATGGGGGAGTTTTGGTGTTTTTAGCAGTCTGGCTTTGGCAAGTGTATGCCTGATCTCAAATATGCCCTATCTGAGCATGGTGATTTTGCCTTTATTCTTCTGCCTGTGGTGCTATCGGCAGGATGTGCAGTCAGGTTGGCAGCAGCTTTGGCAAACCAAGAGCTGTTTATTGCTGATGGCAACTTGGCTGGTTTGTTCACAGCTGTTTAGCCAGCAAGCCTTTCAATATTACTGGCTGCCGATTCTGAATCCTTTTGACCTGATCAGTATCGCCATGTTTGCCAGTTTTATCTGGATGCTGTTACAGCAAATCAAGGTGGGACGTGATAAAGGCATGATCGCAGTTTTAATGGTACTAAGTCTGTTATGGCTTTCCAGTTATATTGTTTTAAGAGCTTTACATGTGTACCTGCAGACGCCGTTTAATGAGCTGGCATTATGGAGCAATGCGACGGTTCAGCTTAGTCTGACCATACTTTGGGTATTGCTGGCCTGGATCACCATGTGGACAGCAACGCTCAAAAAACTGAAACTGATGTGGATTTTAGGCGGCAGTATTCTGGTGATCGTGACTTTGAAACTCGTACTATTTGACCTGTCACATATTGGCACCCTGACCCGGGTGATTTCATTCCTGCTGGCGGGCGGGGTGATGCTACTGATTGCTTATATTGCGCCGATGCCGGAGAGGGAGCTTTGAATCCTCTCCCTAACCCTCTCCTTTAAAAAGGAGAGGGAATCTAAGGGTTATTTCAGATCAGGCTCTCTTTTGAGGGCCTTTTCATTGGCATATTGATCGATTTCTTCATTTTCCAAAGGACGGGAAAGTGGATGATCGACAAAGCCCATTTTTGGCACCGGAATTTCAATCTGGTTATCGACAAAGCCGTTGCGAATCCGTTCCTGCATTTCATCACGAACTTTCAGGTAGTTTTCCTGTTGGCACCACACTGCAAACAGCAGTTCAATCGAAGATTCACGGAAAGCGGTAACGGTGACTGCAGGTTTCGGGTCGGCCAGTACCAGCGGATATTTATTGGCAACGTCCAGCAGCACTTCACGTACCTTGATAATATCTTCATGGAAATTGATCGCCAAGGTAATTGGAATACGCCGTATCGGAAATTTCGACAGGTTCTGCACTGGCGCCCGAATCAGCTGTTCATTTGGCAACCGTACATAGATATTATCTTGGGTCAAAAGTTTAACCGAGAGCAGGTCAATCGAAATCACTTCACCTTCAATGGTATGCCCACGAATCAAGGTGATTTGGATAGTATCACCGACTTCAAAAGAACCCTCACCAATCAGGAATAGACCACTGATCAGGTTGGATGCTGATGTTTGCGAAGCGAAACCCAGTGCGACCGTTAAAATCCCGGCAGCGCCAAGGAAGACACTGAGTTTAAAGCCGGCCTCCTTGAGGCTGGCCATCACAAACAGCAGGAAGATAAAATAGAAAATTCCGCGGCGCCAGACCAGTTTCTGATGGGCATTAAAACGGACACCAATGGTGCGAATAAAGGTATTGGAAATAAAGCGTGCGATCAGGAAACCAATAAAGCACAACACCACCGCCACCAGAACTTCGGTCAAACGATCGGTATTGATATTGGTAAATACTCCCTTCAGGCTGTTGGTGACTTCGGTCGGAATATTTGAACTTGGCATCAGACGCCCTTAGAAAAATGAATCAAACATATTAAATAATGCACCTGCTGGATCACGCGGTGGATGCAAATAGGCCACTTCACCAGCATTTGGTGGTGTGCGGTTTTCGACCCGAATCCGTGGTGGACGATCCGAACTTTCATGCAAAACGCGGATTTGTGAGGTCCATAAGCGGCCGGTACTTTCACTGTAAAAAAGCGGCAGGGCAGGCACTGGCACATTCATTCGGTCAAAGCGCAATTGCTGGTTACTGGTATTGTGAAACTCAATCGGCGTGACTGCACGAAAGGCTCGCGGATGTAACTGTTTCAGTTCGGTTCTGCCATCGACTGCGGTGGCATAACAGATTTCCCCCGAACGGTGATTGGGTCCAAACCAGGTGTCTTTTGGCAAGATTACCGGCAAATCGAAAATCGGTTCGCGCTGACCCTCGACAAAACCGGCAATCCATAAGGGCGTGCTGATATAAAGCGTACCGCGCTGTCCGGCAGGAATATAAATCGGATCGACTGGTTTAATTACCACAGAACGGTCTGCAAGACGTGGCATCAATTGCAATTTGTTTTGCGTGGATTTGAACATATAGCGTTCAATTTTTACGGGCGGTGGAAAAGCAAAATTCGGATCATCAATCTGATGCCATTGCTGCTCATAATCGTATTGCACTGAAGGGCGGAAATATTCCAGTCGCCATTCCTGAATGCCCCGGGTCAGGCGAAACAGTAAGGAGCCAAACTGCCAGGCTTTGGATTGATTTATTTCAAAATTCTGTTCTCCCCACCAGCGCATTTTCGCTGTATTCGGGATTAATTCATCTTTATCTTGCGGCAATCTTGGCACCCTTTCTTGCTAAATCTTTGAAAACATACTTCACGCTGTCATATGCTTAGAGTACACTCAATTTAAATTTTTTCATCATTATTATAATCCGCGATGCAAGTACTTAAACAATTACAAATCCCATATAGCTTCGCCAAGCGCCATGGTGTGCTGTTGCGTTATGAGGGAGATCAGGCCTTTATTCTGCGCCGTGACAATACCTCGATGCTTGCATTGCAGGAAGCCCGCCGTCTGCTCGGTTATCCGGCTCATTTTCAGCTTTGTACTGAACAGGAATTTAACCAGTTACTCAGTTCCAGTTTTGCCGGAGATAGCGGCGAATCACAGCAGGTGGCTGCCGGTCTGGAAGATCATCCGGATTTACTCAGCCTGGCTGATTCGGTACCGGAAGCTGAAGACCTGATGGATCAGGAAGATGATGCGCCGATTGTGCGGCTGATCAATGCATTGCTCTCAGAGGCGATTCGTGTCGGGGCTTCCGATATTCATATTGAATCTTTTGAGAAAAAACTGTCGGTGCGTTTACGGGTCGATGGCCAGTTACGCGAAATTGTACAGCCACGCCGTGAACTGGCCCCGCTTCTGGTTTCACGGATTAAAGTCATGGCCAAACTGGATATTGCCGAAAAACGTATTCCGCAAGATGGCCGTATTTCCTTGCGTCTGGCAGGGCGTGAAGTCGATGTGCGTGTATCAACCTTGCCATCTTCTTATGGTGAACGTGTGGTGATGCGTCTTCTGGACAAGCAGGCCGGCCGTTTGAACATGACCCATTTGGGCCTGATGAATAATGACTATGATCGACTCAAGACTCTAGTGCATCGCCCGCACGGGATTATTCTGGTGACTGGCCCGACCGGTTCGGGTAAAACCACCACTTTATATGCGGCACTTTCTGATCTGAATGATGGTTCTAAAAACATCCTCACGGCTGAAGATCCGATTGAATATCAGCTAGAAGGCATTGGACAAACGCAGGTCAATACCAAAGTGGATATGACCTTTGCCCGTGCGTTAAAAGCCATGTTGCGTCAGGACCCGGATGTGGTCATGGTTGGTGAGATTCGTGATCTGGAAACCGCAGAAATTGCGGTGCAGGCATCCCTGACAGGACATCTGGTGTTATCCACCTTACACACCAATACCGCGATTGGTGCGGTTACGCGCCTGAAAGATATGGGAATTGAACCATTTCTGCTGTCCAGTTCTTTAATCGGGGTAATTGCCCAACGTCTGGTGCGTACCTTGTGTCCACATTGCGCGACCTGGCATGAGGCAGATGCTTTCGAGAAGAATCAATTTGGCAATATTGAGCATCCCCAAGATTTAAGATTACCGCAACCTCAAGGCTGTGAACGTTGTGGTAATACTGGCTTTAGTGGCCGTACTGCAATTTATGAAATTGTCCCAGTCGATGATCATATGCGCCGTTTGATTCACGGCAATGCGGCTGAATATGAAATCGAAAGCTATGTACGTCAGCAGTCAGGTTCCATTCGTGATGATGGTCTGCGTAAAGTATTGGCCGGAAAAACCACGATTGAAGAAGTATTGCGAGTAACCAACGAAGCAGTAGAATAATTTTTTAATCTGCTCGCTTTATCATAATGATCGTCAGGACTTTTGGATATTTACCAGAGACTGACGATTTTTTTCATGAGTTGTGCACGAAAAGGTGCAGTCGGATTTCCCGGATTACGCAGAGTTTCATTTTGATAAAAGTTCTGCCAGGCTTGTGCCATTGCTAAACTCAGTCCTTCCTGTTTCATTGTTTCAACATCTGCCTGAGTAATATTGAGAAAACGGGCTTCAGCATCTTTGGGGCCAGCGCCCCAGCCAATAATCCCTTTACCAAATTCAGGCAGAATCATATTGTTGGGTGTTGCAGGAATGGGTAGGCGTTCAATTTCAGTATTGAGCAGAGATTTTATTTTCGGACGGATTTTTTCTGAGAGATAAAGATCTGCAAAAGAGGTTGTAGCAGTGAGGAGCAGGAGAGAATTCAGAAGAACTCGTTTTAACATCAATATAAATCGAATAAATGTAAATAAGAATCATTATATATAATTTCTTAAGTTTTTGCTGCAGTTTTCAAGTGGGGAAGAGAAGTAGCTTTTGACAAAAGATGAAGCGGGTAAATTTTGAAATTTATAATTGAAGTCTAGCTATCCTGAAACTTTTTTCAGGATAGCTGTTAAATAAAAAAATTAAGTAATTACGTTTAAGTTCACATCAATATTATTACGGGTCGCATTTGAGTATGGACAGACAATATGCGCAGCATCCACCAGTTTTTTTGCTTCTTCCTGATCCATGCCTTCAAGATGGATGTTTAATGTCACTTCGATCCCGAACCCGGTAGGAATCGGACCAATCCCAACATCACCTTCAATATAGGCATCTTTACTGATATTGAGCTTGTCACGATTGGCAACAAATTTCATTGCACCCAAGAAACAGGCGGAATAACCTGCGGCAAAGAGCTGTTCAGGATTGGTTCCACCGCCTGGTCCCCCCATTTCTTTAGGTACGGCCAATTGGACGTCCAGAATCTGATCGTCAGAAATGGCGCGACCATCACGGCCCCCTGTGGCTTTGGCATGTGCGGTATAGACGGCTTTTTCTAATGACATGAGTTAAATCCCTGTTTATTTTTCGTAGAGCTTCTATGCTCGGTGATTTCACCTGAAGAATAAGCAGGGATTTTGTTATTTTATGCAAGCAAATGAAACGATTCAGGAAAGTTGAAGAAGTCTACGGTGTTGCATTAAAGGCATGGATTCACGCACTTTTTGCTGTTCATTTAAATCAAAGTCGACGGTGATGAGTTGAGCACCTTCTGCATGGATCATATTAAGAAGTTGTCCACGACTATTGGTGGCGGCTGCATGTCCCCAAGTCTGGCGTTTTTCTCCATGCCAGCCTTGTTGAGCTGCACCAAGCACCGAGCATTGGCTATCTAGAGCACGTGTTTGCAGAAGAAGCTGCCAGTGCATTTCACCTGTGGTATAGGTAAAGGCAGAAGGAGCGGTCAAGAGGTTTGCACCTTTGGCTCGTAAATTTAACGCCAGTTCCGGAAAGCGCAGGTCATAACAGACCATTAACCCAATATTGCCAAAAGGTGTTTTGGCTACGACAACATCTGTGCCGGGTTCAAAGAACTTGGATTCCTGATAACCACCGACAGCATCGCCGACTTGCACATCAAACAGGTGAATTTTGTCATAACGTGCTTCGGTCCGTTCCGGACTGATACACAGGCTAACGGTACGCACCCGGCCATCCTCAATGATTGAACCATCCGGACGATAAGGGCAGGGTAATGTACCGGCAACGATCCAGGTGTCATATTCATGGGCAAGTTGTTCCAGACGCTGCTGAATCACTTCAAATTGTGCAGCAGTTTCACGCTGTTTACCTGCTGCAAAACAGACAAAGTTTTCCGGGAAAACAATCAGTTCAGCACCATTGGCCTTACTTTGTTGAATTAAAGATTCAATCTCCACGAAATTGACATCAATTTCATTTTGAGAATTCATTTGTACAACAGAAAGTAAAGTCATAGGGTCCTCTTATAAGATGGTTATACCTTTTGCTCGGAAATTTTATCTAAATTGTCTTGCTCTTTCTGTAGCTGTTTGACTAAAGGTTCAAACATGTTCTGATTGCTTTGATTCAGTTTCATCAAGGTTTTATGCGCATCCAGAACCGTATTCAGCATATTTTGATGCGTGACATGTTCTTCCATCAGCGCACGTGTGCAGACATTTGGATCACCACAATAATTCAGAATCACAAACACCTGGCTCAATCCCATACTGTTGGCCAAAGTGGTAATGTCAGAATTGGTAGAAAGCATGACAGCCTGAATATTGTGTACTTGCTTGAGTTTGAGTCCTAGTTTCGCTAAAACACCCAGTACGGTACTGTCAATGAAACTGGTTTCGGTGAGATCAACGATAGCGCCAACTACGTTGTCTTGCTGTTCAATTTTGTTCAGTAATTTGTCTAGACTAATACAAGATTGGGCACGCACTTCGCCGATAAGCTTAAAAATATGCGTTCCGTTCAGACTTGCATATTCAACATGACCTGTTGACATATAAATGCCATTTGCAGAGAAGGATATTAAATTATCCCATAGGGTGTATTGATACTCAAGTGGCTGAAAGTAGTAATCAAATTAAGTGCTTATAAAGCCTGTAAATATACTGCTAATTTACGCGGATAAAGCTTAAAAAGGCGATATCGTCAGCCACGTGTTCCGGAGCCTGAAAAGATTGATTCTGCAAATGGTGTAATAATTGCGAGAATTGTTCATTTAAACCACCATCAAAAGGTTCCAGTGCGCCATCCGAACAGATAATAAAGCGCGCATTGCGACTTAATACCCATTCATTTTCCTCAACTTCAAGATCTTCGGTTAAGCCCAAAGGGAAACTGCTGGAAGAGAGGATTTTAGGTTCTTGATTGGGTTCAAATATAATCGGTGGAGGATAATGTCCAGCGCTGGACCATTTTAATACATGGGTTTCCAGATTAAGAATCCCGGCAATCATGGTGATGTGCTTTTCAATATTTTCCTGCATCAGCATACCATTCAGCTTCTTGATCAGCTCGCGCGGCGTCTTGGAGCGACCATGGAAAGCTGCCATCCAGGACGTGAGCAAACTACTGGTGACGCCATGTCCGGATACATCGGCCAAATAGAAAATCACTTCTTTGTCGCTGATTTTCCAATAATCATACCAATCCCCTGAAAGATAGGCTGAAGGCTGAAAATAGGTTTCGACCTCGTAATTGGTCAGTTCAATCGGATTCGGTAACAATTTTTTTTGTAGTTCTGCAGCAGAAGGCAGGTCACGGCTATCCTGGTTACGCTTATATTGTGCATCAATTTTTTGTAATGCCAGATCTGGATTCTCGGGAAGTTTATTCCAGATCCAGCCTGCCAAAGCCCCTTGTTCCCAGGCCTGAGCCAAAGCAGTACCTTCATTTTCTAAAGCAAGTACAATCGTAGGGAGATTCCACTTATATTTCAGATAATCATGTACATCTGCAATCGCAATAATCGTAGAGTCATACAGTTCATGATCATCCAGATAGATCATCTGAACATGCGGAAGCGTATCAAGTACTTGATCTAAATAAGGAATATCACGAGTCGGTTGAATGAAATACATAAAAAAGTGATTCAATCCCAGGATTGGTTATAAGATGTACTATAACAAGCAAAGTATCGCTAGCGAACAGATTTTCACTAGCAATCATACATGAAGCTTAAACTTAAATATCTTCGTTTGAAGATTCAATATTGCTATCACTAGAAGGTGCATCATCAGAATTTTCATCTTCAAAATCATCTTCTAGGAACAGCGTATCTTGTTCTGTACCTTTCTTTTCTGCAATTGCATAATTGGTACGTTGCAAATAAATATCGCGAATCTGCGCATAGCGATCACCTGTCAGCACCCCTTCAACGTCCAGTATTTCAGAACGGGTATCAATGGCACGCCAAAACTGATCAGTCCAGTAAAGTCCATCTTCATCTTCGAGAATGTATTTTTGTGGACGAGCCTGACTATCTACAGCAGTACCGATCACCCCCCGGACAGAACTTGGACCTAAAAATGGCAACATGATATAAGGGCCAGAAGGCACGCCATAATACCCTAAAGTAATTCCAAATTTTTCCTCTTCATGGCTCAACCCCAGGCGACGTGCTGGATCAGCCAGTCCTAAAGTCGTTAAGGTATTAATAGTAAAACGACCTAAGGATTTAGCAGCGCGGGCAGGACGACCTTGAATCAACTGATTCACCACATTCCAAGGTTCACCTAGGTTACTGCGGAACTGGGTATAGCTGCCACGAACATCTTGAGGAACCTTTTCCACATATTGTACGGTTATGGGACGTACCACGGTGCGGTCAATCGCATCATTAAACTGATAGATCTTTCTATTTAACGGTTGAAAAGGATCTTTAACTTCTTCAGCCTGTGCTGCACTGGCATCAACTTTCAGTTGCGTTTGTAATTGTTGCGCTTTGGTCGAGATTTTTGTTCTAAGCGGCGTTTTTGCAGGCTCGTTTTCCAGATTTTCCACACTGGTGGCCGCCTCGGCGAAAACATGTGCGCTTGAAGCTAAAGAAAATAAGCATATAGATAAGTAAATAGAACGATGCATAAGGTAACCTGAGGCCTTTTCTGTGTAAGTAGCACTACTTATTAGTATAAAAATAATAAACGTTATATTCACGAATAGACATCATTTAAGCAAATTTGTATAAAAAATGAATGAAAACACACGAAAAGCTTAAAAAATATACATACAAAATGATTTTCTTGAAAAAGGTGTTGCAAGGGCTCTGAAATGCTGTAGAATGCACATCCATCGGCGGTGATGAAGATTAAAACTTCTGATAAAACAGTGACTTAGTTAAGATTGATTGGGTTGGGTTTTAGAAAGAAATTTTAAAAATAGTTTTCATTACTGGTTGACTTTCTAGAGATAGAGAGTAATATAGCCGACCTAGCTTGCTGGTGACGAACCAGCAAGAAGATCATTAAGAGATTATGAAGAACAACTTGTGTGGATTTTTACTGGTTGATTGATCGAAATTATTTTCATTGATTGATGGTAGAAATTACTCGAAGTTTATTTGAGAAA